>CAYUDR010000026.1:0-12443 GCA_964443705.1 uncultured Planctomycetia bacterium
CGACTCAGGTAATAAAAATATTTACACCCCCCGCGAGAAAGGGCGGTTTAATTTTAGAAGGTTCAGCTAAAGAAGTAACAGAGAAAATAGTTTCTCTTCTAAAGGACGAAGTAACCTAGGTTACACTGAAGTTTGATAGCATTAGATAATTTGCTGATTGCAAAGTCAGTGAAGTATTTTGTATAGTCAAAAATATTAAGGACTAAAGTGAGAGTTTTATGGCAAAAGAAAAAATCAGGATTCTAAAAGATAAGTGTACTTTATGCAAGCTTTGCATTAAAGCTTGCCCTCATGATGCCCTTTTGATGGTTGAGGGAAAAATAAGTATAGATATCGACAAATGCACCTTATGTTGTTCCTGTCTGAGTGCGTGTAAATTCCAGGCCATAGAAATAAACCAAAAAGTCGGTTTTTCTTCTATTGTTAAAGTTGGTGAGGCAAAGGGCGTATGGGTTTTTGCTGAACAGAAAAAGGGAATAGTCCAGTCCGTCGTTTTTGAATTATTATCAAAAGCCAGAGAACTGGCATCTGATTGCCAGAGCGAAGTTTGTTGTGTTCTTTTGGGTGATAAGAGCATTAAGAGCCAGGCCCAGGTGCTTATTAAAAAGGGAGCAGATAAAGTTATTCTGGTAGAAAATGAAAAATTAGGAGATTATCAGGATGATAGTTATTTAAATATTTTAGAATATCTCATCAGAAAATATAAGCCGGAGATTGTCCTCTGCGGGGCAACATCTATCGGGCGTTCGCTTATGCCCAGGATAGCAGTTAGAGCCAGAACTGGTTTAACTGCCGATTGCACTGCCCTGGCCATGGATAAAAAAGAGAAGTTGCTCTTGCAAACCCGACCTGCTTTTGGTGGAAATATAATGGCAACTATTATTTGTCCCGACCATCGACCACAAATGGCCACAGTCAGGCACAAAGTGATGAAGGAACTTTTATCAGAAGATAATAGGCGTGGTCAAGTGATAGAAGAAGAAATACCGGATAAACTTTTAAAGAATCGCACTATATTAAGAGAGGTAATTGAAGAAGTTGAATCTACTCAGAATATAGCCGAGGCCGATATAATAATTTCCGGTGGAAGGGGCTTACAGAAGAAAGAAAATTTTAAACTAATTGAAGATTTGGCTAAAACTTTGAATGCCGCCGTTGGTGCTTCCCGGGCCGCAGTTGATAGTGACTGGATATCTTATTCTCATCAGGTTGGACAGACCGGCCGAACAGTCTGTCCAAAAATTTATTTTGCCATCGGCATATCCGGGCAAATTCAGCATTTAATTGGTATGCAATCTTCAAAAATTATTATAGCTATCAACAAGGATCCCTACGCGCCCATTTTTAAAAGTGCTACTTATTCCATTGTTGCAGACCTTTTTGACATAATTCCCGCCTTAACCGCTGAATTTAAAAAAGTTCTAAATAAATAAACCATTTTTTAAAAGACCTTTCATAAAAATCACACAACTTATTTAATCGTCTTTAGTTAAGAGAATAAAAAAAGTTTTGGTATCCTTGACTTTTCTTTTGTTTTCGTGTATACTTTTGTTACAAAGTCTTATAATATAAGTAGTAAAGAAAAAATTAAAAAAAGAAAGGGTTTCTAAATGAAGTTAAAAAAAATAGAACTGTTTGGCTTTAAATCATTTGCGGACAAAACCGAACTTTGTTTTGAATCCGGTGTTACGGCTATTGTGGGCCCCAACGGCGTTGGCAAGTCGAATATAGCCGAAGCCATTAAATGGGTTTTAGGTGAGCAGAATGCCAGGGAGCTGCGTGGGCTTAAAATGGAAGACGTGATATTTAATGGAACCGAAACCCGTTCGCCTCTAAATTTTTCTGAGGTTTCGCTTGCTTTCCAGAATAAAGATAAAATTCTTCCCATAGATTATGATGAGGTTGTTATTGCCAGGCGCATATTCCGGACAGGAGAAAGTCAATATTTATTAAATAAAACACCGGTCCGCCTTAAGGATATTAACGACCTTTTAATAGGTACAGGCGTCGGCCTTGATTCATATTCTATAATTGGCCAGGGTAAAATAGATCTTATTTTAAGTTCAAAACCGGAAGATAGACGGTATATCTTTGAAGAAGCCGCTGGTATCACAAAATATAAGTCCAAGAAGCAAGAAGCGCTTAGAAAGCTCCAGCACACCGAAAACAATCTCCTGCGAGTTAATGATATCATTCAGGAAGTCTCCCGGCAGATTTCTTCTATCCAACGCCTGGTAAGAAAAGCTAAGAAGTATAAGGAAAAATTTGAGCAGTTAAAAGAAAAGCAAATTAAAGTTAGCTCTTATGACCTTAAAAAATTAAAGAATATATTAAATTCCCATTTAGGAGAAAGCCAAGAATTCAAAAAAAAAGAAAAATTATTCCTGGAGGAAATAAAAAAGTCCGATCTTCTTCTTTTGGAAAGCAAGCAAAAGTTATCTGAAATCGACGAGAATTTAAATAGTTTATATTCAAAAAAAGTAAACATAAATGCTCAAATTGAAAACGCCAGGCAACAAGTTAATCTTAATACCGAGCGCATAACTGAACTGCAGAGAAGAAAAGAAAATTCAGAAAGACAAATTCAGTCAACACAAATAAAATTACAGGAATTAAGGGAACAAATCACAAAGTCCAGAGAGGAATTAGCTGCTTTAAAAGAAGATAGATTAAATAAAGCTGAAGAAAAATCCCAGAAAGAGCAACAGCTTAAAGAAATCGCTTGTGAAATTGAGAATGCAGAAAAAAATATTAAAGATTGCAAAGGGAATATTTTTGAGGTTTCAAGTTTAGAATCCAGAACCAAGAATGAGCTGGCGAGAATTTCTGCTGACGAAGTCAATGTAAAAGCACGGCTTAAACGAATAAAAATAGAAAAAGAAGAAGTCAGGGAAGAATTGGAGAAAACAAGAGAAAAACTTTCTCATTTTGATGCGAAAAAAGAGGAAACAAGTAAGGAAATTTATTCTTTAAAGAAGCAGGAAGAACAGGTGTTTGGTAATGCAAATTCAAGAAAGCAGGCTCTTTTGGAAATAAAGAATCAACTTGAAGAGTTAAATCAAAAATCCATTGCTTCTCAGTCAAAGTTGGAATATCTAAATGATTTAAAACGAAAATTTGAAGGCTATCAGAATGGCGTAAAAGCAATACTCATGGCTAAAGAGCAAGCGAAGCTACCGCAGGATAATATCTTTGGGCCCATTGCCAACTTGATAGAAGTTGAACGCGGATATGATTTGGCCATTGAAGTGGCTTTAGGCAATATGGCGCAAATTCTTATTGTTCACGATGAATCAATGCTTAAAGAATGTATAGATTATCTTAAAACTGAGGCTAAAGGAGGCGCCACTTTTATTTGCCTGGATACGGTCCCGGATATAAAGAATTCTTCCGATTTTAACTTAAAACCTTTACTGAATGTAGTTAGCTATAGTTCGGAATTTGAAAAAGTCATTCGTTTTTTGTTTGCTGATATTTACCTGGTGGAAAATTTAGAAACAGCACTTAAAATAAGACGGGAAGCGCGCAGCAAAAACTTTAAACTAGTTACAAGAAATGGTGATGTGGTGGAAAACAATCTGGTTACTTGTGGAATTCGCCAGTTGCAGGAGAGCTCCCTCATAGGTAGAGGAGTGAGAATAAAAATTTTAGAAGAAGATATTAATAAATATAACTACGAAAAGAAAAATTTGGGAGCTGCAAAGCAGAAAGAAGAAGAAGAATTAGAAAATTTTGAAATTACCTCACAAGAACTTAATTCTACTATTCAGCAAAAAGAGATTGGTTTAGCCAACCTGTCTTCCGGGCTTAAGTCGATTGAGGAAGAAAAAAAGAGAATTGATGATGAGGTATCTTTGTTGAATCTCGAAATTACAGAAACCGAAGAAGAAGAAATTAAATTAACTACCAGCAGGCAACGATTACGTCAAGAGATTGAAGAGTCAGGTAAGTCTTTCTTTGAATTAAAATCGACTATGACGTCTAAAGAAAATTTAATTAAGGTTAAAAAAGAGGAAAGAGAGCAGTTATTAATAGATACCACTCAATTAAAAACAGAATTAACATCGCTTACAGATTTAGAAATTAATCAAAATCAGACTGTCAAAATGCTGGAGGACGGTAGCAGTGAAGCGTTGGCATTATTCAATACTCAAAAACAAGAAATAGAAGATGGCGTGGTGCGATTAAAGAATTTAGAGTTGGATATTAGCAAGATAAAACAGAATATAGAAAGATTGGAAGAAGATTGCCAATTAGCATCCGGTGAATTTAAAAATGTCTCCGCGCTAAAGGAAAATCAGCTTAAAAACACTAGTGAGATAGAAGCCCTTAATGCCAGCAGACAGGAGGAATTTGAGAAGATTAAAAACTCAATGCATAATTCGCAGGTTAAAAGCACAGAATTAAATTATCAAATACAGAATTTAAAAGAGCGCATATTTGAAAATTACAAAGTCAACCTTGAAGAAATAAAAAAAGAAATTGAAGATGGTTTTGACTGCGAGCGGGCCAAAGAAGAAATTTCTCAAGCAAAAGAAAAATTGGATTCTATGGGTACAGTTAATTTAGTTGCCATAGAGGAGCACAGAGAATTGCAGGAAAGATTTGATTTTTTAAATAAGCAAAAAGAAGACCTCCAGGAGGCCAAGGAGTCTCTGCATAAAGTTATAATCAAAATTAACAAGACCACCAAAAAGTTATTTATAGAGACTTTCGCTAAAATACAAGTTGGTTTCATGGAATTTTTTAGGCTGCTTTTTGGTGGTGGAAAGGCTGAGTTGATTTTAAGCGATGAAAGTGATGTATTAGAAAGCGGAATAGAAATTAATGCTAGGCCGCCAGGTAAAAAATTACAAAATATTTCGCTGCTTTCAGGCGGAGAAAAAGCTTTGACCGCCGTAGCTCTTCTTTTCGCTGTTTTCAAAGTAAAACCTTCACCTTTCTGTATCCTTGATGAAATGGATGCGCCGCTTGATGAATCTAATATAGATCGATTTACTAAAGTTTTACAGGATTTCCTTAAAACTTCTCAGTTTATAGTTATTACTCACAATAAAAAAACCATTGGTATGGCGGATGTGATGTATGGCGTTACTATGGCAGAAGCTGGAATTTCAAAAATTGTTTCGGTGAAATTTAAGGATTCAGACGAGGATTCAGATAAGGTTGTTGAAGAAGCCGTAGTTTAAAGGGTGTTTCCCCATTTTAATACTTTATTCCTGCCGGTTTGTTTGGCCCGATATAGAGCTTTGTCAGCGATGTCTATAAGCCCGTCTTTATTCTGTGCGTCATCCGGAAAAGTGGCAATACCTAAGCTGATAGTCATTTTTTTCTCCGGTAAAACCTCTTCATTTTTGAATGCAAAAGACTCTACTTTTTTTCTTAACCGTTGAGCAAGATTAAAGGCCTCTTCTTTAGAGGTCTGTGGCAGGGTAATAACAAATTCCTCTCCTCCGTAGCGGGTGGCGGTGTCTGTTTCTCTTAAGTCCTGGCCAAGAAGCTTGGAAAGAACCCTAAGTAGATCATCTCCGGCCGGATGCCCCAGAGTATCGTTATAAATTTTGAAATGGTCTATGTCGAGCAGAATTATCGAAGTTGGATGATTAAATCTTCGGCTGCGTTTTATTTCTTCATTAAGTAAGTATTGAAAATGGCCGTGATTGTAAAGACCCGTCAATGAATCGATTTGGGACATCTTTTCTTTCTCTTCATAAAGCCTGGAGTTTTCTATTGCCAGGCCCGCCTGGTAGGCAAACATACTTAAAATTTTAACATCTTCTTTGGTAATTGCTCTTGAACTGAATTTATTATCTGCCAGAATAATACCCACCACTTTTTCTTTAGCTATGAGGGGTACGGCCACAAATTCATCTAATTTAAGTAGTTCTTTAATCTGAGGATTAACTTTATTTTTGGCCTCGGCATTGGTAATCTCAAAGGGCATTCCTTCAAGGGCAGTCATAGTTATTACGTCTTGATTCTCGTGTAGGGGAATTTTTATAGTTTTGACTATAGTGTTGAATGAACCCATACCCTCTTTGTTAAAGTTTTTATAGGCGCTTATTAAATCTTCAAAAGATACTTTTTCTGTTTCAATGTGATGCCAGATTATTGCTGCTTCTTCGCTTGATTGAGGGCCTATGCCCATTTTCCCTTCCAGTGTTTCGTTTTCCTCATTTACTAAGAAAAGCATAGCTCTATTGAAGCCGAGTCCTTCTTTAGCTGTAACGCCGGTTAAAATTATAAAGAGAATTTCATCCAGCCTCAAAGTAGTTTGTACGGCATTGCTGATTAAATAAAGTTGATTAAGCTCTGCCTTTGCTTTTTCAAACCGTTCTTTAAAATTATAGTTGTTTTTCATAACAAATGGTTATTATACGTTAGCTTTCATATTTGTCAATGGAAAAGCCATTTAAAGGGGTCAACTCCCTTTTCTTGTAGGGGACAGCGACCTTTAATTTTTTACTTAATTTGCTGATAGCTGAAGGCTGATAACTGAGAAGCTAAAATTATTTTTTTCTTGACAGGATCTTTTTTTTGGTTTAAACTAAAAGTTACCTTCGGGAAAGGGTGAGATTCCCAACTGGCAGTTAAAGCCTGCGAGTCCGCCCATGCGGACAGATCTGGTGTGATTCCAGAGCCAATAGTTAAAGTCTAGATGAGAGAAGGAAAGAAAGATTTTCTTTTTGTTAACCCGAAGGTAACTTCGGGTTTTTTATTTAAGGTGTTAGAATGTTTAATTCAACAAAAGAAATAATTGAAGACTTAAAAAATGGGAGGATGATAATCTTTCTTGATGATGAAGGCAGGGAAAATGAAGGCGATTTGATAGTCTCCGCGCAACTGTTAACTCAAAAAAGCCTTAATTTTATGGCCAAAGAAGCACGTGGTTTAATTTGCGTTCCCATGGAAAGCAGCAGGCTCGATGTCCTTGGGCTTCATCCAATGATTGATTTATCCGGCCAGGATAGAAAATTGGACCCCTATCAGACTGCCTGGGCTGTTTCCGTTGATGCTAAAAGAGGCGTTACTACCGGTATTTCTGTTGCTGATAGATGTCGTACCGTCAAAGCGCTTATTGATTCTCATAATAAGCCGCAAGATTTTATTAGGCCCGGTCATATCTTTCCGCTTCGAGCCCAAAGGGGAGGTGTGCTGGTAAGGGCAGGGCATACCGAGGCCTGTGTCGATTTAATGAAGTTGGCCAATCTTTATCCGGCCGGAGTAATTTGTGAAATTATGAACGAAGATGGAACTATGGCCAGGACTGTGGACTTAATCAAATTTGCCAAAAAAAATAATTTAAAAATTGGCACTGTTGCTGATTTAATAAAATATCGCAGGAAGTCAGAAAAATTGGTGAAAAAAGTTGCGGTTACTGAAATACCGACTGATTTTGGCAAGTTTCATTTAATGCTCTATAAATCTTTAATCGATAGTGAGCTTCATGTTGTGCTTGTAAAAAATGAAATACATGATCCGACCTTATTGCGTGTTCATTCTGAGTGTTTAACCGGGGATGTGTTTGGGTCATTGCGTTGTGATTGCGGAAAACAACTTAAAGAAGCTATGAGAATTATTGAAAGTCATGGAAATGGAGTTATTCTTTATATGCGTCAGGAAGGCAGGGGAATAGGGCTTGAAAATAAAATCAAGGCATATCACTTGCAGGATGAAGGAGCCGATACAGTAGAAGCCAATAAGATACTTGGTTTTAAATCGGACTTAAGAGATTATGGCATAGGCGCTCAAATATTAATTGACCTTGGTATAAAAAATATACGCCTGTTGACAAACAATCCACAGAAGATTATTGGATTAGAAGGTTATGGTCTTAAAGTGGTAGAGAGGGTGCCCTTAGAGATTACTCCACAGCCTTCTAATTTAAAATATCTACAGACTAAAATGGAAAAATTGGGTCATACGCTGAATATTGTTAAAGAACGAGTGAATAAAGTCAAATGAAGGAACAATTTTATTCACAGGGCAAGAATTCTCCGCTCAAGGCGGATTATTAAAGGAGGGAAGAAATGGTAAAGGAGATAAAGGCAAATTTAATTGCCAAAAACCTAAAATTTGCTATCGTAGTTTCAAGATTCAATGAATTCATTACCCATAAATTGCTTGAGGGCGCAGTTGATACATTTTTACGTCAGGGTGCCGCTACTCAAAACATAGATATAGTTTGGGTTCCGGGTTCTTTTGAGCTGCCTCTGGCGGCTAAGCGTTTGGTAAACAATAAAAAGTATAATGCCGTTATTTGTCTTGGAACTTTGATAAGAGGAGATACGCCTCATTTTGATTTTATTGCTAACGAAGCTGCTAAGGGCATTGCCAATGTTGGGCTTGCGAGTCAGAAACCGGTTATTTTTGGTGTAATCACCGCCGATACTTTGGAACAAGCCATAGAAAGAGCTGGAACCAAAAGCGGCAATAAGGGCAGGGATGCGGCTTTGTCAGCCATTGAAATGGCTAATTTGCTAAAAATATTAAAATAAGAAAAGTTTTATGAGAAAAAGAACGAAGTCCAGAGAATGCGCTTTACAAATTCTTTATACTATTGATATCAGAGGCGATTCTCCCTCAAATATTACACAGATTTACTGGGAGAACCATCAGCAGTTTTTGTCATGCAGAGATTTCACTGATATGCTGGTTAAGGGGATATTAATGCACAGGCAAGAAATTGATAAAGTTATCAGCACTTACGCTAGCAACTGGAAGCTAGGACGGATGGCAATTGTAGATAGAAACGTATTAAGAATTTCAGCTTTTGAATTACTTTATCTTGATGAAATTCCGCCGAAAGTTTCGATAAATGAAGCAGTCAATCTCGCCAAAAAATTTTCTACCGTCGATTCAGGTAAATTTGTTAATGGTATCCTTGACAGGATTAACAAGGAAAAAGATATTGCGAAAAGTTGACCTCCATATCCATACCTATTTTTCAGATGGTAGTTTCTCGCCGGAAGAAGTTATTGAAATAGCAAAGAATAAAGGTTTTTCGGCCATCGCCATTACAGACCACGATTCTGTCAATGGTATCTCTCGAGCAAAAACAGCAGGAAAAAAGTTAGGTGTAGAAGTTATTCCGGCTGTGGAGTTAACTGCTGAAGAAAAAGATACAGAAATCCATATATTAGGTTATTTTATAGATTACAAGGATGAAAATTTTAGAAAGTTTCTTAAAAGTTTAAGGCAAGTGAGAATAGAACGGACTTTTAAGATGGTTTCTAAGTTGAAAAAACTGGGGCTCGATATAGATATGGAAGATGTCTTAGAAACAGCAGGCCCCGGGGCTATCGGTAGGTTACACCTTGCCTTTTGTTTAATAAGGAAGGGTTACATTAACAGTATTTATGATGCCTTTGCGAAATATCTTGGTGAAGGCAAAGCCGCTTATGTAAGAAAGAAGAGGTTGACGCCAGGAGAAACTTTACAGATAATAAAAAATTTAGGCGGGGTGAGTGTTTTAGCACACCCGCATACTATAAAGAATAAAAAAATGGTTGAGGATATAATAAAGACAGGTATTGAAGGAATTGAAGTTTATCATTCAGACCACTCACTAAAAACCTCTCGTTACTTTCGCAGGCTTGCCGAAAAATATGGTTTGATTATCAGCGGTGGTTCTGACTGCCATGGCCTACGAAAAGGAAAAATTTTACTTGGAAGCGTAAGCGTTCCTTATCATGTTGTTGAAGAGTTGAGGAGTAAAAGTAAAATAAATGATTGATAAAAAATATATGAAAATGGCTTTGGAGCTCGCTGCTCGAAGTGCAGGGTTTACCAGCCCTAATCCTGTTGTAGGTGCGGTTGTAGTTAAAAATAACAGAGTGATTTCATCTGCTTTTCACCGGAAAGCTGGTCTTCCTCATGCTGAAGCCAGTGTTTTAAAAAAAGCCGGCAAGAGAGCCATGGGTGCTAAATTGTATGTTAATTTAGAACCCTGTGTGCATTTTGGGAGAACGCCGCCTTGTTGTGACGCCATTATAAAAAGCGGAATCAAGGAAACGGTAATTGCCTTAAAAGATCCCAATCCCCTGAATAATGGAAAAGGAATTCGAAAGCTAAAAAAAGCGGGCATTAAGGTAATTACGGGAATACTCAAAGAAGAAGCTGCCGATTTAAACAAAACCTTTTTTAAATTCATAACCAAAAGAATGCCCTATATTTTCATTAAGGTAGCTCAGAGCTTAGATGGTAAAATAGCCACTCGTACAGGTGATTCTAAATGGATAACTTCAAAAAACTCAAGATATTATGTCCAAAAGCTAAGGCAGCAAGTTGATGGCCTTTTGGTAGGCGTAAAAACTATTATCAGAGATAACCCTTATCTCACCTGTCGCTTAAATAAGAAAAAAATTATGACCAAAATCGTTATTGACCCAAATTTGAGAATACCTCCGCGCGCAAAAATTTTTAAACAGGCAAAAAAAGTTATAATTGTAACCAAAAAAACAAATAAATTCCGGCCTGAGAAGAAAATTTTAGAGAAAAAAGCTGAAATTATAGAGGTGAATTGTCATAAAAATGGCAGCTTAAATTTGCGCCGGGCCTTAAAAGAAATTGCAAAACACGATATTGTAAGCCTTATGGTGGAGGGGGGAGGAGAGACAATCTCATCTTTTATTAGAGAAGGTTTAGCAGATGAAATATTTCTTTTCATAGCTCCTAAAATCATCGGCGGCAGGCGTGCGCCTACATCTGTCGAAGGAAACGGTGTGGCTAGAGTTAAAGATGCACTTTGTTTTGAAAAATTTGAATTTGAGAAAATAGGGCGTGATTTGCTCCTGAAATTAAAATATTAAAGAAATGTTTACCGGTTTAATTGAGAAAACAGCTCAAGTAGAAAGCATAAAGAGAAAAAATAACATTTATCTGCTTTGTATCAGGATTTTTGACACAGCGGTTGAGACAAAAAAAGGAGATAGTGTTTCTGTTAATGGCGTTTGCCTGACTGTGATAAGCAACAAAAAAGGCATAATATGCTTTGAGATTATGGGTAAAACTTTTAAAAACACCAACCTTTCTTTTTTAAAAAAGAAAGACATAGTAAATATCGAAAATGCTCTTTCTCTCGGAGAAAAAATAGGAGGGCATTTTGTGCAGGGACATATCGATAATATGGTAGGCATAAAAAGTATAAAAAAGAAGCCGGATGGCTTAGAATTTACTATCAGCCTGCCTGCGCAAAATAGACCCTTTATAGTAACTAAGGGCTCAGTTGCTTTAGATGGTATAAGTTTAACTGTGCAGGAAGTTAAAAAAAATACATTTAGTGTATATATCATTTCTCACACCTTCAAAGCAACTAATCTTGAAAAAAGAAAAATAGGCCATAAGCTAAACTTAGAAGTTGACATTCTCGCCAAGTATGCCTGCCCTTCCCAAAATAAACCTTCTTCAATTAATGCCGATTTTCTGAAAAAAAGTGGATTTTGACTGCACTTTTTTCTTAACTCACCATTTATAATTGACTTGTAGCATTATAAGTGTTAAACTTGGCAATATGAAAAGGCATCCTTTAAGACGTAAGCTGGATAGACTTGCGGGAAGATTTTTTCTTTTTACAAGTTTTGCTATTATCAAAATTTTACCTGAAAGGTTATTTTATCATTTTGCGCTTACCCTGGGAAATTTGGCTTATTATATATTAAATAAGCATAGAACCTTGGTTGTGGATAATCTTAAACGCGCTTTTGGGAATAGTAAGACAGAGGCCGAATATCAAAGAATTGCCAAAGAAGTATTCAGGCAGATTGCGCTTGGCGGTTGCGAAACAGTCATAACAATTCTATACAAACATAGAGAACAGATTAAAGACGAGATAAAGGTTGAAGGCCTTGAAAATTTGCAGAAAGCTCTAAAGAAAGGAAAAGGCGTTATAGCGCTTTCTGCCCACTTCGGCAGTTTTACTCAGATGTGTGTCAGGTTATCGCAGGAGGATTTTTCTTTTAAAACCGTTATCAGAGACCCTGATGATGAGGTGGTGACGGAATTTTTTATTAAATTGAGAAAAAGATTAAATGTTGAATTTATTTCAGCCAGGCCGCGTAATGTATGCGTTAAAAACTCGCTTGAGTATCTGCATCAAAATGGCGTTTTGTGTTTAATGGCAGACCAGAGTAAGAGTGGAGGCATCCTGGTTAACTTTTTTGGACAATTAGTTGCTACGGTAGCTGGCCCTGCGGTTATGGCCCTGCGGACAGGTGCGCCTATTGTTCCCCTTTTTATTATAAGAGAAGGCAGGGCCAGTCATAAAATTGTCATTTATCCGGCTCTCGAAATCCCTTTAACCGGAGATAACGACAAAGACATTTTTGAAATTAGTCAGAAATTCACTACTATTATCGAGGATTATGCCAGACGCTATCCTGAGCAGTGGTGGTGGGTCCATCAAAGATGGAAACACGCACCAAAAGAGCCATCAGCATTGATGG
>CAYUDR010000027.1:0-12268 GCA_964443705.1 uncultured Planctomycetia bacterium
GGATAACTGTGATATATCAGTTCCGAATATCTTATACGTTCCCTTATCCGGACGGTCCAAAAAACCCAATATGTGAAGGAGAGTAGATTTCCCCGAGCCCGAAGGCCCTATGATGGCTACAAATTCACCCTGCTCGATAACCAGAGACACGTTTTTTAAAGCAGGCACAGAAACTTTACCTCTGCCGTAAGTCTTATATAATTTATTAACTTCTATCATTTCTTTCTTCTGCCAACTGGCATAAAAGGATTGGTTCCGGAATCTTTTTTTTCGGGTAAATATGTATCATTCTGTACAACAACGTTATCTTCGATGCTTAACCCTGAAATAATTTCGGCACTTGTATCGTTATTTAATCCCACTGTAACATATCGCTTAATTATATTGCCGCTGCGGCCTTCTTTTAATAATACAAACTGTTGTTTTTTATCATAATGAAGTGCGCTAGCGGGGATGGTAATAACATTATTATTTGTTTTTTCGATGATTTCAACGGTAACACTCATACCGGAACGCAAAAATTCCGGTATTTCGTCAGGAAGTATATCGACCTCGTATATGGTTACGTTATTCACTATCTCGGATTCATAGGCTATATGGTCGACAATACCCTGGAGCCTGACATCAGGATAAGCATCCAGGGTTATAAAAGCTTTTTGTCTGATTTTCACTCTCCCGATATCAGTTTCATCAAACTGAGCATTTACAACAAGGCGATTTGACAAAACTAATATTACTTCAGAGATGGCAATGGTCTGGCCGGGTTCGACAGAGCGAACTATAACTTCACCATTGATGGGGGAAATGATGGGTGTCTTTTTATATACTTTTTCCCAATACTCCAAAATTTCTTTTCCTTGTGAGCGGGCAATATCCACAAGCGCAGCTCTTTCGGTGGAACTCATCCAGATAAGCACATCACCGGTTTTAACACAATCTCCCTCTTCAACCAAAATTTCCTCCACTCTGCCGCTAATGGAGGGCTTTATTTCCAGCCGGTTTTGCGGCTCAATAACGCCTGTGGTAGTAATGGTTAATGTGACATTGCCGATAACCGGATGTATTATTTTGGTTTCACTGCTATCATATTCTTTTCTGGTTAAGCGGCTAACCAATAACAGAGCCGTTACTATCACAACTATCACTATAATGATTCTGTATTTATTCTTCATCGTATTCCAAGGTACCTCCTATGGCCTGAATCCAATAAGCCTCGGCTACCAACATATCTGCCTGGATATCTAAATAAGCTTTCTTGGCACGCACAAGGTCGTTCTCTATAATTATCCAGTTATCAAATAATGTAAGACCTATTGAATACTGAGCGCGAGAGATTTTTGCGCGTTCTTCTGTGGCTTCGAGGAATTGCTTCTGCACCGAAACGTTTGTTATTGCGTCCTGAAGATCTTTCCAGGTTTTTTCTAATGTAACTAATACGCTATCCCGTCCGCTTTGCTCATCTGCCATTGCCTGATACCATTGCGAATTCGCCTTCGATACTTTGGCCAAACGGCTACCTCCCTCAAACAACGGAAAAGATAAGGAGAGGCCTGCCGACCACTCTCTATCTTTAGGAGGCCAGCCAGAGGCTGTTTTGCCAATAGAACCATTTAAATATATTTTAGGAAAAAAATCAGCTTTAGCAGACAGAGAATTATAACGTGCCGCTTCTTTCCTGGCTATCAATTCTTGTAAAAAGGGAGTTGTATCAACTAAAAGGTCGAGGTCCGGCTTAAAATTATAATCTTTCTTAAGTAAAAAATTTCCTTTTGCCTGCATTGGTTTTATCTTATTAAGACCGAGCTCTTTCGATAATTCCCGCTGGGCCAGAGAAATACTTCTTTTGGCCCGGGCGATTTCAAATTCAGCCTGGCTTAAATCCGCCTCAGCAGTTAATAGCGCGCCTTTGTGTTCTCTGCCGGTTTCGTATTGCAACTTAACCAAATTAAGATTTTGTCCTCTGCGCCCAGCGATATCTTCTGTTATAAAAATAAGGTCCTGGGCTCTCAAAAGACTAACAAAAGCATACCTCAAGCCCAATCTTACATCTGAAGAAACAACTACATAATCATACCGTTGGGCCTTAAGGACATATAAGGAACTTGATAATTCATTAAAAGTTTTAAATCCGTCAAAAATTAACTGCCTGCCTGTTACGCTATAGGTAGATGCACTTGCTGTCTTTTGGCTCCCTGTCTTTGATTTACTCCCGCTTACACCGGTTGTTATCTGGGGCAGCATGGGGCTGGTGGCGATATCTTTATTTGCTATTGCCTGTTTAGTTTTTTCAGCCGCTGAGATTAGATCAGGATTATTTTCTTTGGCCTGGCGTATGCATTCTTGCCAGGTAAGTATCTCCTGCGCATATAGAGGTTTGGCATTCAACAAACAAAGCGCAAAAATAGTTATATATAAAATTTTGGCTTTCATCTTCTCTTAATTTAGACACTCTTGTGGCACTCAAAAGTTCCCCTTTTAGAAATATTGTCAAAATCAGGGGATAATACTTAATTATCTTGTTTAAAATCGGTTAATTCCTGCCAATTTTTTAAAAAAATAGAACGGTCCGCTTTCCACACTGAGCAAGGGAAGCGAGTCGAAGTAGAAGCC
Organism: uncultured Planctomycetia bacterium; assembly: GCA_964443705.1. Classification (GTDB taxonomy): domain Bacteria; phylum Omnitrophota; class Gorgyraeia; order DAOVKU01; family DAOVKU01; genus DAOVKU01. The sequence continues at coordinate 2,611 of CAYUDR010000027.1, forward strand.
GGACAAGTGCGAAGCCTGCCCAGTGGGTACTACAATTGCCAAGGGAGGGAAATTAGTATTATGTCCCCTGATTTATACCTCTCCAATCTTTAAATGGCGTGTGGATTATACCTATGGGTTTTAATTTAATCTCTTCTTTCATGCCAAAAAGTACTAACTTTATTGCTTTCTCTTTCAATATCACGCACATCTTTCATAGCAGAAATCCAACATATCTGACAATCTTCCTATTCTCTGAAATTAACACGATTTCTGCAGGTATACATTTTACTAAACCCGAACCTGCCTGGGCGTTTTAGCATTTTTAAAAGAATCTCCAAAAATAAAAAACAAAATAACTGAAATAGCGCTAACTATACTGGCATATATAAAGGAAGCGGCCGGAGTAACATATTGCCATAAAAAGCCGGCTATTAAACTTGCCGGCAGTTCTACTAATCCTATTATAGTATGATATGTTCCTAAGGCCGTCGCCCTTAATTCTTTAGAAGATAGATCAGATGCAAGAGCCCGCTGATTTCCGTCAATTATAGCATGGGTTATACCATAAAGAGCAAATAAAACTATAAATATCATAATTAATGCAAAGCCCTCTCCGATAACCGGCAGAAAAGCAAAACCAAGAGATGTTAATGAAAATAACAAATAACCAAAAACTATAACTTTCTTCCTTCCTATTCTGTCAGAAAGAACACCGAAGGGCGCGGCAAAAGCGGCATAAAAAACATTAAACAGGATATATAAGAGGATTGGCACCCCAATTGATAATCTGCCTGCAAAAAATTGCCGGGACCTGAGAATAAAAAACATATAATTAAATCTTGCCAGATCAAATGTTGCTGCTATTAAAATAAACAGCCTAAGAGATTTCGGTAAGTTTTTCAGGCTTATCCTTAAAGTTATATCCTGCGGTTTTGCTTTTTCTTCTTTTACAAAACGCAAAGGAATCAGTGAAAAAAAGGCAAGAAGGGCAGCAATAAATATTATTCTTTTAAAGCTAAATCCTAAAAACCAGAATAAGATAAAAACAACAGCCGAACCTAAAATTGCACCTGTGGTATCAAATGCTCTGTGTACCCCAAATGCTTTTCCTCTTTGCACTGGCATGGAATCTGCGATAATAGCATCTCTTGGGGCGGTTCTTAAACCCTTTCCAACTCTTTCAAGACCAGCAAAAACTAATATATGCTGCCATATAGTTGAAAAAGACAACAACAATTTAAAAAATCCTGAAGTTAAATATCCAGAAAAAATAAATATTTTCCTTTTTCCTGTTTTATCAGACCAATATCCGCAAATAACTTTAAGAAGACTTGAAATACTATCCCTCAATCCGCCTACCAACCCAATAACTAAACCAGTGCCTCCCAATGCCGTAAGAAACATCGGCAGAATCGGCATTATCATCTCACTGCTAAAGTCATTGAGGAAACTAACAATGCTTAATAAAAGAACATTGGCACTAATTCCCTTCAAAAATTTGTTTTTCATAAGCTAAATATTATTCTCTGTATTGATAAAACTATTTAATTCTCTATTTTTAAGCTTTGAATTTTATCCCAAGACTTCAAGAAAGGCATCAACCACTTTGGGGTTAAACTGAATGCCGCTATTTTTTTTAAGTTGTTCTATGGCTTTTTCCTTGCCCATACCAGGCCTGTAGGCCCTGTTGGAAGTCATGGCATCATAGGCATCGGCCACCGAAACAATGGCAGTAAGAATATTTATGTCCTGGCCGCTAATTTTATCCGGATAACCTTTGCCGTCGTAGCGTTCGTGGTGTCCCTTAACAATTTCTAACATCTCTTTAGTAAGGGATAGAGGCTTTAATATATCTTCTCCTACGATAGGGTGTTTTCGAATAGCCTCCCATTCTTCATCCGTCAATTTCTCTTTTTTATTCAATATGCTTTCTTTGATTCCTATCTTTCCTATGTCATGTAAAAGTGCTGTTTCTTTCAACAGCTCTACCTTTTCTTTAGGTAACCCCATTTTCAAGGCAATCTTCCCTGCATATTCGGCAACTCTATCGGAATGCCCTCTGGTATAGTGGTCTTTTGCCTCTAATGCTCGTATAAACGATTGCACGACCCGATAGAAATAGTTAAGGAGTTTCTTTCTGGACTCATAAAGACTGCCGGCCATCTGATTAAAGTCTCTGGCCAATTCACTTATCTCATCAGCTCCTTTAACTTCTACCCGATGCTGTAAATCTCCGCCGGCTATATGGCGGGTTCCCTCTACCAATTTTTTAATAGGATTTGATATCCTTCTTGAAATTAATAATCCCAGAAGCAGGGAAATAATAAGTCCTAAAACCAGTATCAAAATAGCCCGATTATTAACTTCCTTCGCAAGTCTATGGATATTATCTGCCATCATGTCCACACCCAATATGGCTATAGCCTTTCCTTCCTTATCCAAAATTGGGGCATAACCGGACAAACTAACGCCCCACTCGTCAATTCCAAGTTTTTTATCCGCAGAAGGTCTATAGAAAGCTTCGAGCATCTGCGGAAACTCACTGGCATCGTATTTATCTCCCGGATAAGAAGTAAGGCCTTTTTCTATGTCTTCTTTGGTAGGAATGGTGGGGTCGGCTACAAATTGCAAAATGGCTTCTTTATCAGTTCTAGCTATAATATATATGTATTTAATGGAGGGATTGGCTTCTTTTATTCTTTTTAGTTTTTCGGTAGTAATTTTATATGAACGCGTCTCAATTCCTTCATAATCTAAAGGGATTTGGGAAAGCACATGAGAGTCAATGGCTAAGGCTGCTGTCTGAGCAATGGTCTTTAATTTATCTCTAAGTTCATTAAATTGCGAGTCAAGGGTAAAACGATATATTAAAAAATTATTTATCGCACCCACCAAGAGCATCGATAAAACCAAGGCCAGGATAAGTTTGGTCTGAAAACTCCTAAATATGGAAATACCGGTTCGCTTCATTTTTTTAATAACTGTTCAATTTTTAGCTTTTCTCTATTTTTTTATAACCTATCCATACTAAAAGAATAAAAACTATCACTAAAGATATAAATTTAGGGGCATCCGGTAGATGCATCCAATAATGCCCATAAGATTCTATTAATACCAGGATACCTCCTGCCAGCAATCCGCTGCCAATAGCAGGCAAGTTTATTAAAGCCCCTATTATGACCGCCAAAATTCCTATTGGCAGACCAATATAAAAATATTTTGTTGCCCACTTCTGCTGGTCTTGTTTGCGAAGTTCTTCTTTTTCATTCTTTTTCTTTTCTAAGGCTATTTTTTCTTCAGCCGATGCCCGCTTATGTCTCGCATAGTAGTTTTTCACCTTATAATCCTGCCATGCGGGTTTGGGGAAAAAAGTACAAATGCCATAATGTGTGAGCGCCGCAAAAACAATGGCAATGCCAAAACCTAAAACAATCTTTTTTGCCATAACTACCCCCTTTTTCTTATTAATAGTTATTTTCTTAAAATTTCATCAACATCACTTACAACTTGAATCATTGCCTGCTGTAGAGATTTTTCTAAAATATTTCTATAAGATTTTAGGGTCAACACCACCACTCCGCTTAAACTACTGGACTGCCCATAATATACTTTATTCAACAAAATATTATTCTGGCGCTTTAATAACACCTTTATTATTACCTCGCCTTGATAATCAACAAGAGTATTGCAATATACTTTCATTACTATTCCCTGAATTTTATTTCTTGTACCTTTTTCTACAATTTTATAGCCAGCATTCTCTAATTCGGATTTTAAGGCATCGGTAATCCATTGTGATATATTAATTTCACTGAGGATATTAGCCGTTTTTACTCCGAATATATTCTTTACATTACCTATGGTATCCCTATTGGGTCTGTCGTCTTCAAAAGGAGTTACTTCTATGGTAACGTTATTGGGATTTCTAATGGGTGTAATTGCCTTGTATTCTAAAAATGTTTTTCTGGTAGCAAACGCACAACCTGATAAAAAAATTACTAACAAAATTATAATAAAACCCCGGTGAAACCTCAACCACCCCTTATTCATCTTTGCCTCCTTGTAAATAAATTCATTTTTATGTTAAATTAACAGTTTTGATATGCAACTTGTTTCTAACTTCATCTAACTTCCCATAACATATAAGTTCATCTCCTAAAAGAATACTGGTGGATTCCGGCGGAAAAGAAATGGCTTGTTCGTCTCTGTCTATGGCTAAAACTTCGGCGTTATAACTTTTTATCAATTTTGCCTGAGATAAAGTTTTATCTATCAATGAACTATTTTTTTGCACTTTGATTCTTAAAATTCCATAGCCGCCGGTTGCCACTATCAATTCCTCAAAAGAAACAGGATTGATAATCTTACGTTTTAAAATTCGCTTTTTTATAATATTTCCCAAAACCCTTAAAAACCTATCATGAGTGAAAATCTTATAAATAAGATAGGCGCAAATTATCATAAATAATACATTTCCCAACGGCACCAGGCGCTTGGGAAAAATTAAATCTATAAAGGGAACTTCTAATTTGGAAATGAAAGTATCCTGTGAACTTAATGAATTGGCAAAGGTTGCAACCAGAGCAATAAACCCGGCATGGCCCAAAACCATAAGAACGGTGGCAATGCGCCGCCTCTGAGAATCCATGGTAATTAATCCTGCCTCTTTGGTAGTAAAACCTGTATTGGTAAAACAGGATAAAGCCTGGAATCTGGCTATAGACCATTTAAGGCCGGTCAATTCAAAAGCAACGCCTCCTACAAGAACTACTATAAAAGAAATGACGACTGCAAGGATAAATATTATCAAACTCATAAAAAGTCCCCCTATCTATCTATCTACTTTAATTTTTCATAAATTTGGCAAATCAAGCCTTTTGTCTTTTCTTCAATACGGCCCAAATTAAATCCAGTTTTTTATGTTGTACTGCATTTTTAAGTTACATCGATGCTTGTTTAAAAAAACCTCTATTTTTAAACAAACTCATCCTGTTTAAAATATCTAAAATTCCCTTTAGGGATCAGAGATAATCTTTATTTGCCTTAATTCTCTATACCTGTTTTTGCGCGCTACGCACCATAAAGCTAAGCGAAAAAAGTGTTACGGCGGCGATAATGGCATAAATTCCAATTATCCATATACCTACCACTATTCCTGTTATAGGATGGGCAAATAATATCAGGCCTATGACTATCGATAAAACTCCGCTTATCCCCAAAAGACCTTTACCTTTTTCGCCCGACGGCAACTGAAAAGCTACAATAATTTCTAAAATACCTGTAATCAGTGCCCAGACGGCAATTAATAAAAGCAGCACCAGGATGGTAATCCCCGGCCAGAGAAAGGCAATAATTCCTGCCGCAATACCGGCTAATCCTTGAAAAATCAATGCCGGGCGATGTCCTTTGCCTGCAGAACTCAAGCCGACAATAAGAGCACAAAGGCCGTCCGCAAGTGCAAAAATACCAAAGAGAATAATAAAAACTTCCACTGCAATTCCCGGGTTAAATAGAATTATAAGCCCGAAAATTAAGGCTAAAAGGCCTCTAATGGCCAATGCCCACCAATGTCTGGCCAAAATAAATTTTTCTTTTTCTATCTCTCCATTCATTATTACCCCTCCTTAATTTACAATCGATGCTACCAAAATTGAATATGTCTAATATTTGCCTATTACCGTAATTTTTTTCAGCTTTTACTTTTCATACCACCCCCTTCTTTTTTTGTGGACATTTACCCGTCCAGCAATAAAGGCATAAGTCTTTCCTGGGTAATCCAATGGCTTTCACCATATCATCAATAGTTTGATATTTTAATGTGGTAACTTCCAAATCACGGGCTATCCAATCTACCATTTTCTTGTACTTATTAGACCTATGGTCTATGTACGCTGAGACATCTTCTATGTCCCGCCCTTCCAAATCACGAATAGCTTTTCGGGCAGCAAGTTCGTGAATACCGCGTGTGCTCAGACTAAATTTACACGGAAACATCAAAGGTGGGCAGGCTGCCCTTATATGGATTTCTTTAGCGCCACAATCCCAGAGCTTTTTTACGGTGAAGTTTTTAAGCTGTGTTCCTCTAACTATAGAATCTTCGCATACCACAATTCTATTACCCTCAATTATCTGTTTTATGGGGATGAGTTTCATTTTGGCTATAAAATCACGTGTCTCCTGCGATGGAGGAGTGTAACTCCTGCCGTATCCAGGCGTATATTTAACCAATGGCCGCCTGTAAGGTTTGCCTGATTCCATAGCATATCCTAAGGCATGAGCAACTCCTGAATCTGGAATCCCGCAAACTATATCTACTTTCATATTTTTATCACGCTTTGCCAGAAACCTGCCACACCTCTCTCTTACCATCTCTACATTTATTTTCTCATAACTTGAAGCTGGAAAACCGGTGTATATCCAGAGAAATGCACAGATCTGGTTTACATCCCCACCTAATCTTTTCTGATGTATACCTTTTTCGTCCATTAGAATTATTTCGCCGGGCTTAAGGTATTTCACTATTTTAAATCCAAAATTAGGGAAGGCACTGCTTTCAGAGGTTACCGCTATAGAACCTCTGCGTTTGCCAACCACAAGGGGCGTATAACCAAGCCTATCCCGGGCGGCGATAACTCCATCTTTATTAAGTAATAGAACCGAACAGGAACCTTCTATTATCTTAAACATTTTCTCTATGCCGTCTATTAAATCGTTACCCTGACTTATCAACTTTGCTATTAATTCTGTTATATTGACTACCCCACTGCTCACCTCGCTAAAAGAAACTCCTTTCTTGAGTAATTTTCTTGTCAGTTCTTCGCTATTTTCTATCAATCCTTTAGTAACTATACAAAATGGACCAAATTTGGAGTTAAGATAAATGGGCTGTTCATTAAAAGCACTGATGACGCCAATACCTTTATTGCCTTTCATGTGCTGATAATCTTCATAGAACTTGGATTTAAACTGACTTTGGCTTATGTTGTGTATGTACCGCATAAAACTTTTTCCCAATATTGCCATACCTCCGTATTCGGTTCCTAAGTGGGAATGATAATCTGTTCCATAAAACAAAGTTTCTGCGCAATTTCCTTTAGAAACCACTCCAAAAACACCACTCATTTTTAAGCATTCCTCCTATTTTAAAATTAATTACTCAAAAAAATTAAAGACTAAAGATTGTTTTTTCCTATCAATGCTAAAAGAAAATTTTTTTAAAAAACTCATACCCAAAAGGCCATCCACGTCTTTAAAAGTTTTATCTTTAATAATTACCGCTTCTACATTCCTGGCCCTTACATCACCAATCTTAATCGATTTGAGAATAATAAATTTTGCTGATAAAGGCTGCCCGCCTATACCTGTTAATTTAACATCTTTTTTGAGTTTATCATAATCTATGTCTAATCTCTGCGCCACTTCTCTGGAAATGACGGTCATGGTGGCGCCGGTATCTATCATCATCATGATACCTGCTTTATCATTGATAATAGCCTCAATTACAACATGCCCTTTCTGTCTTGCAAATTTTATTCTTTCCTGTCTAATGCCTTGCTGTAATTTATTTAATTTTTCTGCTATCTTTTCATAGAACTTTTTCTGTTCTAAGGTTAAGGTATCAACGGCAACTAAATTTTCATATTTCTTTTCAAACAATTTTTTAAGCTGCATAAATTGATTTATATATTTCGCCACCGCTTCGCTGGCTTTCTCATGCTCAATTTGAAGTTTATCTAATTCATCTACAGCGTCTTTTAACTCTTTGGAAAATGTATTAAATTTAACAATCAGAAAATTATATTTCCTGATATCTTTTTTATTACGCCCGGCTTCTATTTTTTCACTTAAGGCGTATAATTCATCCTGAAGCTGAGATGTGTCCTTGCGTAGAGCAGAAATTTTTTCGGCAATATTTTCTTTTTCTGCATTGTTTTTTCTGATTTGTCTCTTTTTATATATCAGTTCTTCAAAATTATCTACCAATTCCTGTTCCCTGGCTGTTGGTGCCGGAAAACTTTTAAAATGAGATTTTTGCCACTCTTTTCTTAAGCGCGCTCTGGCAGCTTCACTTGATTTTTTGATAGATTCTATTTCAGCTCTCAGCAAAACTACAGTCCCAAAACCCACATCTATTACTACAGAGTCCTCTTCCTCTTCTATTACTATACCGTTAATAGAGTCTTTATTTTTAAGTAATACCGTATCGGCTAAGCAATTAGTTGCCATAAAAATTAATACTATTAAACTAAAAACAAGGTACTTCATTTAATTATAAGAAAATTACCTTTTGAAATTCAAAAATTTGTTTATCCTTATACCTTGCAAGCATCCTAAAACCAGCCCTTGCTTATCTCTTTAATGATACGGTTATTGATCTTAGTTGATAGATTGATGTTTGGCAAGAGTTTATAAATTTTTCTGGCGGATATTTTAAGACGGGTGGTTTTTCTGGTTACTTTCTCTAATTTTATGGTTACGTTTGATTTTTCAACAACGGCTTTTATCACGCCTGTATGTTTGTTCTTCTCGGAAATTGATCCCATTTCTTCTAAGACACTTACTGATATTTTCCACAAAGAACCAAAATTTCTATCGACATAAGACTGAACTGTATCGGCGCTTATAGCCATCCCTCCAACTACGCCGCTACCAATTAAAATTGCCGCACACCCGGAACCCGAAAAAACAAAGAAGAAAATAATGCATACCCTAAAAAATAATTTCATTACATCATCCTTTTTGATTCGCTGCGGACCGATTCCCTAAATTGTGCTTTCAGTTTTTTTAACCATGAATTGGTTTATTAAATACCGCCAAACAGGCATCTTTGGCGATTTCGGAAAAAGTTGGATGGCCATAAACGAATTTGGCCATATCATCCACAAGCAATCCTCCTGATTTTGCAACCACAAACTGATGAATAATCTCAGAGGCCTCAAATCCAAGTATATGAATTCCAAGAAATTGGTGAGTCTTCTTATCAGCGATTATTTTTACAAATCCATCTATCTGGCGATTTATGACAGAACTGCTATTAGACCTGAAATATTGCCGGCTAACAAGATAATTAAATCCCTGCCTTTTTACCTCTTCTTCAGTCAAGCCTACACTGGCTACCTGTATATCTGAGTACACTATTGTTGGAATATTCAATAAATTTATGGGGGGAGGCTTCTTGCCACATAGAGTCATGACTGCTATCTGGGCTTGCTCATAGGCAATGTGCGCAAGCATTTTTCTGTTTGCGATATCTCCAATTGCATAGACATTGTCGGCAGTAGTGCGCATATAGTTATCCACCTTAAGGAAATTGCCTTTTTTTACCTCAATGCCTACTTTGGAAAAATCCTGAAAATCAGTGCTGGGAATCCTGCCAACGGCCACTAAAATTAACTCTACATCAAGTTCTTTCTTGCCACCGGGAGTATCAACTTTTACCCTAAGTAAACCCTTCTGTTTATCAACTTCGCTTATTCGACTTTCATTGTAAATATCAATTTTTCTTTTCTTAAAATTATGCTTAAGAGATTTGCTTATATCCAAATCCTGATTAGGTAAAATATTTTTCTCTGCTTCTACTATGGAAACTCGTGTGCCGAGATTATTAAATAAACTTCCAAACTCAATACCAATTACCCCGGCTCCTACGATGAGAATGCTTTCCGGGATGTAATCA
>CAYUDR010000028.1:0-12098 GCA_964443705.1 uncultured Planctomycetia bacterium
ATTCCCGGCCAACGGTAGGCCCAACATGTTCCATTCTTAAAATTTCAAATTTATTACCTTTTAAATTTTTCTCAAAGGCTTCTTTTATGCCTTTTGATGTATCGGTATCAGTTTTAATAAGAATTTCATTATCCTCTCCAAAACCCTGCAACTGCGCTGATTCAATACCTGCCCCTTTTACTATTGAACGTATCTCATTGAGTTTAATTGGCTTCTCAAAGCGAATTTGTTCCAGTGTTCCACCCGTAAAATCTATCCCAAAATTGGACGAGCCCTTTGCCACAAAAGAAATCATTCCGGCTATAATAATGGCAACTGATAAAAAATAAGCTACATGACGTCTCTTTAAAAAATCGATATTGGTTTGTGTAAAAAATTGTAAAAAGTGAAGTTTATTAAATCGTTTATTCAGCAAAAGGGAATCAAAAATAAGTCTGGTAACCACCAGGGCTGTAAACATACTGGCTAATATACCTATGCTAAGTGTTATTGCAAATCCCTTTATAGGACCTGTACCAACTTTAAAAAGTATCAAAGCCGTAATTAGAGTTGTTAGATTTGCATCCACGATGGTAGAGAATGCCTTACTATAACCTGCCGCCACAGCTAATCTTAAGGGTTTTCCGCGACGAAATTCCTCACGTATTCTTTCAAAAATCAAAACATTGGCTTCCACCGCCATACCAATAGTCAAAATGAGACCAGCAATACCCGGTAAAGTCAGGGTGGCTTTAAAATATGCCAGGGCTCCAAGTATAATAACTATATTGCTGCATAATGCAAAATCGGCAATTAGACCCGCGATTAAATAATAAATCGCCATAAAAACAATAACTAAAATACCTCCAAAAAGAACCGCTTTAATTCCTCTTTCTATAGAATCCCTTCCAAGCGTCGGTCCCACTGTTCGCTCTTCTTCTATATGTATAGGAACCGGCAGCGCGCCTGCGCGCAAAACTAAAGCAAGATCTGTGGCTTCATCCCAGCTAAATTGACCTTCGATTTGACCTTTGCCTGAAGGTATTTCACTTTTAATGACCGGTGCAGATTTAACGTTTCCGTCCAAAACAATAGCCAATCTTTTGCCTATGTTATTTTTTGTCAAGCGGGCGAAACGGCGCCCACCCTTAGCATTTAAACTAAAAACAACCTCCGGATAAAATCCCATTGAGCCCTGCTGCGCCCGGGCGTCCACCAAGCTATCTCCGGTAAGAGAGGCTTCCTTATGAAGCAAAAGCGGTTCCTTATCTTCCCCTTCTTCCTTGTTTAAATATTTTAGTTCATAGCCGGCAGGTACTTTTCCCCTTATTACAGCTGCCTCAATTTTTTTCTCATCGTCTTCTACTAATTTAAGCTCTAAATGGGCTGTTTGTTTAATAATTTGTAAAGCCCTGTCTCTGTCTGTTACCCCCGGTAACTGAATTACAATTCTGTCTTTTCCCTGTTTTTGAATTAGAGGCTCGCTTACTCCAAATTGGTCAATGCGATTACGAAGCGTTTCAATCACACGATTGGTAGCATCTGCTTTTGCGTTATCAGGTAAATTATCGACATCTGCTTTTATGACAAGATGCATACCACCTTGTAAATCCAAACCTAAATTAATTTTCTCGGAGGGCGGATAAAACAACCAAAGGCAGATGGCAATGATAACAACTACCAGAATAAATTTCCATTTTAATTTTGTACGCATATTCCTCTATCCTTATGCTATCTTTTGCAAATTCAGATTTTATTCCCTGCTTGCTGGTCAGGCAGGGCTCTTGATTTTTTAATTGTAGATATAGAACTTTTCTCAACCTCTACTTTCACATTCTCATCTACTCTTAAGATAAAAGTTTTATCTTTTACAGAAACAATGGTGCCGTGCATACCCCCCGCAGTTATAACCTCATCATTTTTTTTCAAGCTCAGGATTAGTTTCTGATGGTCCTTTTGCCTTTTCTGCTGCGGCCTGATAAGCAAAAAATAAAAAACCAAAAAAATGATTAATATAGGCAATAAACTAACCATGGGGTTTGGGCTGCCTTGAGCCTGAGATGAGCCGGGGGGAGCTGCCATGGCAAAAACAAAATTTAACATTTCCTACCTCCTTAAATGAAACCACAATTTACAGGGTTTTTAGTGAATGTAAATTGTATGGTTGAATTTAATCCGCCTGAGGCGGATTTTCTAGACTTCGACTTTATCTTGATAATTCCTCAAAAAATTCTTTTTGAATTCTTTAAACGTATTGTTGTTTATGGACTGCCTTATATTTTTCATTAGATTAGCATAAAAATGTACATTATGCAAGGAAACTAATTTCGAGGCCAGCATTTCCTTCACAGAAAAAAGGTGCTTGAGGTATGCACAGCTAAAATTTCTACAAGTATAGCAATTGCAACCTGTTTCAATGGGATTATAATCAGAGAGAAATTTTGCATTTCGGAGATTAATCTTGCCATAATTTGTAAAAGCTCCCCCATTGCGTCCATTTCGTGTTGGCATGACACAATCAAATAAATCTATTCCCCTTTCAACTGATTCAAGTAAATCTCCTGGTGTACCAACACCCATTAGATAACGCGGTTTATTATTATCCAGGTATTTGACTGTAGCCTCGATAATCTCATAAGCCACAGACAAAGGTTCACCCACGCTTAAACCCCCCAGGCAATAACCATCAAAATCAATATCAAGAAGCCTCAATACCCCTTCCCTCCTTAAATCCGGATAAGTTGAACCCTGAACAATGCCAAATAACAATTGGCGGTTATTAATTTTTGATTTTTGATAAAGGAATTCGAAATGCTTTTTGGAACGTTTTGCCCAATCTGTAGTACGCTTAAGAGACCTGGCAGCGTGGGATTTTTCAACAGGATGCGGCAGGCATTCATCTAAAGGCACTACAATATCACTTGCTAAATCAAATTGAATTTCCATCACCTTTTCCGGCGTCAAAAAATGCCTCGAACCATCTATATGGGATTGAAATTCAACGCCCCTATTTTTAACCTGTCTTAAGGTGGCCAGGCTAAAGACTTGATATCCTCCTGAATCAGTAAGAATAGGCTTTTCCCAAGATATAAACTTATGCAGTCCTCCTGCTTTTTTTATAATTTTCTCTCCCGGGCGCAGATAAAGATGATATGTATTAGAAAGGATGATTTGCACCCCGCAATCCTCGAGCTCTTCCGGGCATAATGCCTTAACTACACCCAAGGTGCCAACCGGCATGAAAACCGGTGTCCTGATTTCGCCATGCGCAGTCTTCAATACACCACACCTGGCACCTGAATCTTTATCTTCGGTTGTTACTTTAAACATAAAATTTTTAATATTCCTAAATACCAACTACTAACTCACAACTACTAAATTATCAGCATCGCATCTCCGTAAGAATAAAATCTATATTTCTTTCCTATGGCTTCTTTATAAGCTCGCATTAGAAAATTCAGTCCTGAGCGAGAGTCTAATGCATCTTCCTGACAAAAAGCAGCTGTGAGCATCAATAGCGTGGTCTTGGGTAGATGAAAATTGGTTATCAAAGCATCTGCTATCTCAAAGTCATATGACGGGTAAATAAATAAATTGGTTCGTCCGCTAACATTTCTAACCTCACCGCTAAAAGCAGCCGATTCCAGCGCCCTGCAAGTTGTAGTACCAACTACAAAAACTTTTTTCTCTCTTTCTTTGGCCCGATTAACTACGCCGGCACACTCCTTGGAAATTGCAAAATATTCTTCATGCATCTCATGTTGCTTGAAATCATCATCTCTAACCGGTGCAAAAGTTCCATAGCCTGTATGCAAAGTTAGATATGTTACATTGACATTTTTGGCTTTGAGTTTTCTTAAAAGTTGGTGAGTGAAATGCAGGCCGGCCGTCGGAGCAGCCACAGCTCCTTCGCATCTGGCATAAACTGTCTGATAATTTTCTTTATCTTCAGCAACTGGCTGTCTTTTGATATATGGGGGTAAAGGCACCTGGCCAATTTCCTGGATTTTTTTCTTTAAATCATCTCTATTTTTGCATAACATTTTGACTTTTATAAATTTATTTTTAGCTAGAACTTCTACTTCTAATTTTCCATTACCAAAAAAAATTTGATCTTTTTCCCGAATGTATTTAGCAGGCTTGGCCAAGCACTCAAAAATAGATGTTTCAGTTTCCCTCAATAATAATAATTCTACCTGCCTATTATTTTTGGCAATTCTACCAATGAACCTGGCGGGAAAAACTTTAGTATCATTTAAAACAACTGCATCTTCAAAGTTAATATAATCAGGTAAATTGTAAAAACGCTTATGCTCTAAAGTTTTTTGTTTGCGATTTAATATTAGGAGCCGCGAAGATGGTCTTGGCCTGGCAGGAAATTGCGCAATGAGATCTTGTGGCAAATGATAATCGAAATCATTCAGTTTCAGCATGATTTATTTCAAAAAAGTTTTCTATTTCTGCGTAAGGGTAATAATATTTTAAAATCTCTCCGGCTTTATAACCTTTCTTCGACATAAAATAAGCTCCCCACTGACACAACCCAACGCCATGTCCCCAGCCATAACCCTTAAAAAAAGCATTTTCTCCTTTTACTCTAACTGCAAAATTAGTGCTGCGTATATATTTTGAGCCTAGCAGAAGCCTGAATTTATTGGCTCCTATTTTTAAAGAGCCCTCTTTGTATAAAATTTTCAGTTCACATATCCTTTTCGAGCGATCGCGTTTGAGCGGTACTATGTCTAATATCTGTGAAACTTTATAACCTCCCGCCGTCAATTTTTTTTCTATCTCTTCAATGGTCATCTGGCTTCTCCAGTCATAATGCGGAGATTTCTCACAAAAACCACACTCTACACCTTTAAGCGGCGGTAAATCTATGTTCCATAATTCACAAGCATCCTCGGTGTGACCACCGCAAGTAGCATGATAATAGGTAGGAAAAATCTTTCCCTGGTAAGTTAAAATCAAAGATTGAGTTTTGATTACGGCTTTCCGCGTGCGATATCTCTCCCTGCTGGCTCCCCCGTAAACCTGTGAAAAGGTATCATTGGTTACATCATAATCTTTCTTCCTATTAACCTGGGATTGATAAAGGGCATAAGTTCTGGCTGCTATAGCCTGAGCCTCGAGAGCAGGATAAGGCCACCAGAAAGAAACTTCATACTGTAAGACCCCAAAAAGATAATCTTCGATATCTATGTGATTAACAACCAGAAGCGTTAAATCTGCTTCTCGTATAATTTCAATATGTCCCCGAAAACGCCTGCCGTTTACAAAAATACCACCATCTTTACCTGTCAAAATTTTAACACCATAAATTTTGAAATCTTCGTCATTAATTTTTAACCCATCAACAGTAGAACTGATAATGGTTTTTTTTAAGCTAGAACCGGATAAAATTTTCATATCGGTTCCAAGGGCATATATCTCATAGCATCCATTTAACGTCAATGTTATCTCTGGCTTGTCTCTAACTACAGCTATTCTTATGATTTTCCGCTGGCGGGGAGGCCGTCTGCCAAAACCATAAATATCCACTGTAACCACTAATATCAGAAAAATTACAATTAAAATTTTAATGGGAAATTTATTTAGCATTTATTTCAACTTGTTAAACATCCAAAATATTAAAGAAAGAAAGATACTTATAAGAATAGCAGTGGTGATAGGAAAATAAAAACTAAAACCCTTACGCTGAATATAAATATCGCCTGGTAGGCGCCCCAAGTGTGAAATTTTAGCGCCTAAAACGAAAATTATGCCTGTAACGATTAACACAAGGCCTGCAACAATCAACATCTTGCCTAACAAATTAAAGGAATTCATTGGTTCTTTTGTTTTTTTCTTTAAAACGTTCTATTTCAGAATAAAGGCAACCGCAGTACTTTTGTCGGTACATATCTTTTTCTTTAGACTCAATTACTGATTCCTTGTAACCCACCCTAAAATCTTCGTAGTAAAATTTAATACCCGATTCTCCTGCACATTTTTCTCCTATTTTCTTAAGAGATTCCTGATTTTGATAAGGGCTGACCAGGAGAGTAGTGGTAAATGAATCAAAATTGTTCTCTTTTGCGAATTGAGCTGTTTTTTTTAACCGCAACTGCCAGCATAGGTTACATCTTAAAGGCCTTTCTTCGTTTTGATTAATATCCTTGAAAAATTCTTTTATATCATAATGGGGCCCATGCATTTTTATGTTCAGTTCTTTAGCGTAAACTTCAACTTGTTGTCTTCGCTTAAGATATTCTTCTAATGGATGAATGTTGGGATTATAAAAAAAAGACTCTATCTCAAAATCTTTAAGCTTTAATCTCTTATAGGGATAAATAAGGCAGGGCGCGCAACAGGTATGAATCAAAATTTTCATGGTTTAAAAAAGTTCTTTCTTGACTCCTTTTAAATTAAAATGGGCATAAGCTTTGTCTGAGGCAACTCTACCGCGGGGAGTTCTTTTTATCATTCCAATTTTTAAAAGAAAAGGTTCAACTATATCTGAAATTATATCTTTTTCTTCATTTAAAGTCGCTGATAATGCCTCAATACCCACCGGCCCCCCTTTATATGTCTCAATAATAACTTTTAGAATTTTGCGATCGATATTATCCAGGCCTTCTTTGTCCACGCCTTGCAGAGAAAGTGCCTTATCGGCTATCTCTTTTGTGATTTTGCCATCTCTTTTAACTTCCGCATAATCTCTTACCCGCCGTAGTAACCTGTTGGCTACCCGTGGGGTTCCCCTGGAACGCCTTGCAATTTCCAGAGCACCTTCTTCGTCAATGAAAATATTTAGAATTTTGCCGGATCTTTTTATAATTTCCACTAAATCTTCGGCTTCATAAAAATCAAGGTGGTGAAACATCCCAAAGCGCTCACGCATAGGTGCGGTCAGCAAACCGGCTCTGGTGGTAGCACCAATAAGCGTAAATGGTTTTAAGCTAAACTTAATCGTCTTTGCATAAGGACCTTTATCAATAACAAAATCTATTTGAAAACTTTCCATGGCGGGATACAGAAATTCCTCTATTACTTTAGATAACCTATGAATCTCATCTATAAAGAGAACATCTCCCTTCCCCAGATTAGTCAAAATCCCAATTAAGTCCCCTGCACGCTCTATAGCAGGTCCTGAAGTAGCTGTTACCTTCGCACCTAATTCATGAGCAATTATGTGAGCCAGCGTAGTTTTACCCAAACCAGGTGGTCCTGAAAAGAAAATGTGCTCTAATACATCTTTTCTTTTTTTGGCGGCAGTAAGAGAAATTTTTAGATTTTCAATTATCTTTTTCTGGCCGATAAAATCGCCGAATTTCTGCGGACGCAAAGAAATATTTAAGATTAAATCCTCTTCTGTATCCTGCTCCAGAAGCATTTTTTCTTTTTTCTCGTAGCCAGACTCATTTTTTTTATTTTTTGCCATTTTGTCTTCTCTGTTTATAAATTTCATTTAATAACTCTTCTACGTTGCTA
The DNA here is from genome assembly GCA_964443705.1 of uncultured Planctomycetia bacterium. Lineage (GTDB taxonomy): Bacteria > Omnitrophota > Gorgyraeia > DAOVKU01 > DAOVKU01 > DAOVKU01. The sequence goes on from CAYUDR010000028.1 coordinate 7,453, forward strand.
ATTTTAGAATTGCCTGAGAAAGCCCTGTTTATCATCTGAGTTGCCTCTGCCTTTCTGTATTGAAGCTGGGTAAGTACAGCCATGGCCTCTTTTTGAAGGTTTTCATTACCTCCTAAAAGGCTCTGTTTGAAAACACTTTCTTTAATTAGGCCAAATCTCCCAACTTTTCCCTCCAATTTAGCTACAATTTCTCTGGCACGCTGCTTCCCTATGCCTGGTAGCGACTGCAAAAGACTATAATTAGCACCATCAATTGCTTCTACAATAGAAGGAATAGGCAAAGCTAATGCCCTTACAGCTGCCTTAGGGCCAATGCCGGAAACAGTGATAAATAACTCAAAAAAATCCTTTTCCAGATTATTGGCAAAACCTATCAAAACCGGTATAGAGCGTGAAGGCTCGGTCTGAAAATAATGGTAAGTTACCAATTTGATACAACCATCTTCGTCCTCTAATTCCTTTATGGCTTCTATGATGGCAGTTGGAATTAGCACCTCATAACATATGCCGCTAATATCTATAAATAAACTATTATTTTTTTTACTGACTATCTTACCTGAAATTTGCGAAATCATTATCGCTTCCTAATCCTCAATTTCATTTTCTGTCTGTTGCCGCGATGAATCTGGATTGCCTTAATAAATGAATCTGCCTTCATTTTTCTTTGCTACTTGCATGGAATAGAACTTTGCAATCTACAATGACCTATGGCCAGGGCTAAAGCGTCTGTGGCATCAACATAAGAAAAAGAACTTTTTAAATTCAAAAGATTAAAAATCATTTTTTGTACCTGTTCTTTTGGAGCATGCCCTTTGCCTGTTATGGCCTTTTTTATGCGGGTAGCTGAATATTCATAAAGCGTAATATTTTTTTGCCCACACAACAAACAAACCAACCCCCTAACATAAGAAATGGGAATAACTGCTGCCGGGTATTTATAATGGGAGAAAGTTTTTTCTAAAGATAAAACTTGAGGTTTATGTTTGTTTATCAATCTCAAAATTTCACTATATATATGATAAAGCCGGCGAGGCAATAAATCTCTATGAGAGGTCTTAATAATACCTGCTTTGATCAAAGCAAATTCATTATTACCGAAGGTCTTTATAATGCCATAACCTGTTATGTTTAAACCCGGGTCAATACCCAGAATATGCATTTAGTTTATTTTACCTCTTGTAAAATTTCATCGGGGATGTCAAAATTGGAATAGACATTTTGAACATCATCACAATCTTCTAAGCTCTCTACCAAGGCGAGTGTGGCGCGCGCATTTGTTCCCGTTATTTTTACTAAACGCACCGGCAGCATAGTAATCTCAGCTACCTGCCATTCTATGGACTTGTCTTTCAGTAACTTCTTAACTGATTCGAAATCCTTGATCTGACAAGTTATCTGATAAGCATCATTTTCTGTTTTTAAATCTTCAGCGCCTGCTTCCAGGGCCATCGCCATCAATATATCCTCATCTATTTTATCTTTCCCGATTAATATAAAACCTTTTTTATGAAATAACCAGGCTACTGAGCCGCCTCCTGCCAGTGAACCGCCTTTTTTGGCAAAAATATTTCTAATTTCCGATGTGGTTCTGTTTTTATTATCTGTAAGCGCTTCAACTAAAATGGCTACACCACCAGGCCCATAACCTTCGTAAATAACGGATTCATAATTTACGCCGGGCAGCTCACCGGTGCCCTTCTTGATAGCCCGCTCTATATTATTCTGAGGCATATTGGCTTCTTTAGCTTTATTTATAGCTGTGCGCAGGCGCGAGTTTGTCTCTATATTACCACCACTTTCTCTGGCTGCAACTGTAAGTTCTTTTATGAGCTTAGTAAAAAGCTTGCCTCTTTTAGCATCGACAAGTGCCTTTTTATGCTTGATACCAGCCCATTTAGAGTGTCCAGACAAAAAAATAACCCCCTTTCTCGTTGTAATCTTATTTAATTATATCACAGCTATAAGGGGCTGTCAAAGATTTCTATAACAGCAGAAAATACGTATTTCGTATAATATGGATTTTGGCAGCAAAAGGATTAATTCAATCGCGCAGGTTGAATTTGGGTAATTTGGTAAGAATTATCTTTAACTACTAAGCTAATTATTCTTCTTGGGCCTTCTTTTGGAAACGGGCAATAATCTCCTGAGCTATTTTTTGAGGCACTTCCTCGTAGTTGGAAAATTTCATTGTATAAAATCCTCTGCCGCCTGTCATTGAACGAAGTTCGGTAGCATATTTAAACATTTCAGATAAAGGCACATGTGCTTTTACAACTTGAAGGCCTCCCTTTGTTTCCATTCCCAGTATTCGCCCGCGCCTTCCATTTAAATCACCGCTAATCTGACCCATATACTCTTCAGGCACAACCACCTCAGCTTCCATAATGGGTTCAAGTAACGCAGGGCCAGCCCCGAGAACTGCTTTGCGAAATGCCATAGACCCTGCAATTTGAAAGGCCATATCAGAAGAATCGACATTGTGGTAGGAACCATCGTAAATAGTTACTTTAACATTCACCATTGGATATCCAGCCAGCACTCCTTCAATCATTGTATTTTTTACACCTTTTTCAACAGAAGGTATGTATTGCCTTGGAACGGCTCCTCCTACAATTTTATTCACAAATTCAAATTCGATATCTCTGGGTAACGGCTCGAGCTCAAGCCAGACATCACCATATTGCCCTCTACCACCTGATTGTTTTTTATATTTTCCCTGAGCTTGAGTTTTCTTTTTTATGGTTTCCTTGTAAGCCACTTTTGGCGTTCCAAGATCCACACCAACCCCAAATCTACTCTTTAAATTTTTAACCGCTACTTCTATATGCAAATCTCCCATGCCCGAAATAATAAGTTCTTTAGTTTGTGCATCTCTGCTGATTTTAATAGTCGGATCTTCTGTGGAAAGCTTAGTTAAACAGTGGGATATTTTTTCTTCATCTCCGCGGGATTTAGGTGAAATCGAAAATGAAATAACAGGTATAAGAAAAGGTATTTCGTCAAATATAACCTTTTGCTTTTCATCGCAAAGGCTGTCGCCAGTACACGTATTTTTAAGCTTGGCTACACTGCCAATATCACCAGCGCATATAGACTGGGTGGGTTTCTGTTCTTTGCCATGCAAAAAGAATAATTGTCCAAATCTTTCTTTTGCTTGTGTATTAACATTAAACGAAGAAGAATCGGAGTTTAGCTGCCCTGAAAACACCCTGAATATAGTCAACTGTCCCACATAAGGGTCTGAGATAGTTTTAAAAACTTGCGCTGAGAAAGGTAATTTATCATCTGCTTTTATCTCCACTAACTCCTCCGAATCAAATTTCCTGGCCATCCTTGGAGGACAATCAGCAGGCGAAGGCATAAAACCAGTAATTAAATCTAAGGTCTCTCTGGTACCAATTTCTTTTACAGCTGCGCCGCAAAGAACGGGAAAAATCTTGCCGGATAGGACTGCTTTTCTTAAAGAACTGACTATTTCTTCCTTAGACAATTGCTGGCCATCGAGATATTTCTCAAGTAAGGCATCGTCAGATTCAGCGGCAGCTTCAAGTAAATTCTCCTTAAATTTAGCGGCCTGTTCTTTGTCCGGTCCCTGCAATTTTTCATTACCTTCATTGGTTATAAGATTAACCACCGCCTCAAATGAAGCCTCTTTGCCAACCGGATAAGTAAAAGCTATGCATTTTTTTCCAAATCTCTGCCGGATATTTTCGTAAGTAGAAAAAAAGTCTGAATTTTCTTTATCCAGCCGATTAATAAATAAAAAACGAGGTATATTTCTCTTCTCAAGATACTGCCAGATAAATTCAGTGCCTACCTCCATCCCAGAGATACCATTAATTAAAACCCCGGCAGCATCGGCTACTTGCAAAGAAGCTATTGTATCTCCGATAAAATCGGCATATCCCGGCGCATCTATAATATTTATCTTAACATTATTCCAATTTAACGGTAAAAGTGCAGAATATATTGAAATTTTCCTCTCCTTTTCATCCGGGTGAAAATCACTCAAAGAAGTACCGTCCACCACACTTCCCAATCTGGAATTAAGACCTGTTATGTGTGCAAAGCTATCAGCCAGCGAAGTTTTTCCGGCACCCGAGTGCGAAACTAAAATCACATTTCTTAACGTCTTCGTAGTAATACTACCACCCATAAAACCTCTCATAAATTGATTAAATGGTTAATTGGTAAATAGTTGTTATTAACTCCCAAAAATTACTACCATAATATAACATAGCTAAAAGATAATAGCAATAAAAAACCTGCTCATAAAATCATAAGCAGGTTTTTTTAAATTAAAGGGAGCATCAATCTACTCTCCCATCCCGTTGCCAAGACAGGACCATAGACCCTGAGGAGCTTAACTTCCGTATTCGGAATGGAAACGGGTGTGGCCTCCTCGGTATAAACACTCCCAATAAATTAAGTTACAAAAATAAACTACTTTTCATCAACTATATAGTTAACAAAAAAACCAAAAATTTAAACAAATAAAATTGTTAAAAGGTCAAGCCGATTGGCCAATTAGGACCAGTAAGCTAAACCCCTTACAGGGCTTACACATCTGGCCTATCAATCCTGTAGTCTTCAGGTGGCCTAATTCCGACTAAGTCGGAGGGATATCTTATCTTGGGGTTGGCTTC
>CAYUDR010000029.1:0-11849 GCA_964443705.1 uncultured Planctomycetia bacterium
GAAGGTGTCGTTGTCGAGAAGACCGGCGGCAAACCGGTTGGCGGCGTGCAAATGATGGCCATGCGAGGCCGTAATCAGCCGACTTTCGGTCTGGAACCGGTTATTACCGAAGAAGATGGAACGTTCCGCATCGAGGGTCTTGCACCCGGTGAGTATATTTTGCAGATCGTAGCACCAATGGGAGAGACGGCAGACTGGATCACCGAGTCGGTGGAGGTCCTCACGGAGGTGGGCAAGACCAAGAGCGGTGTCAAAGTGGAGTTGATCAAAGGCGGCGTCTTGGAAGTGCTGGTCACCGATTCCGCCAATAAGCAACCCGTCGATAAAGCAACCGTATCCATTCAACCGGTCGGCGGCGGCACAGGCACCGCAGGCCGGACGGACGAAGCCGGCATTGCCCGAACTCGCCTGATCCCGGGAGAATACCGAATTACTTACCTACACAAACAGGGGTATTCGCAACAAAGGCTCCAAGAGGAAACCATCACGATCGAGGAGGGCAAGACGGTCCGTGTTGAAATGCAGCTTGCCGGTATGCCGAAAATGACCGGTGTCGTTCGTGACGATCAGGGCCGGCCTGTAGAAGGCGTCAATTTTAAAATCTGTCCGATGAGCTTGTGTTTTATTGATTTCGTCATTTTCCTGAAGATAAAAAAACTCTATTTTCCTATTTTTCTTTAGATTTTAATCTGGCTGAAAGTACCTCCGGGTCAAAAGCTTTCTCTAAAGCTGTCTTCTCAGAAATCACGCCATTTTTGACAAGTTTATATAAAGAAGTATCAAAAGTTTTCATGCCCAGCCTGGCACCTGTTTGTAACTCCGAAGTAATTCTAAAATTTTTCTTATCTCTGATTAAATTCCGAATGGAAGGTGTGGTAATCATGAATTCAAAAGCCGCTATTCTTCCCTTCCCACCGGCCTTTATTAAAAGTTGCTGGCAAAGAATAGCCAGGATAGAGGTTGATAATTGAATTCTAATCTGCTCCTGTTCGCTGGGGGGGAAAACGTTTATTATTCTATCAACTGTCTGGGCAGCGCTATTGGTATGCAGGGTAGCAAAGACCAGATGCCCGGTCTCAGCGGCCATAATGGCGGCCTTCATAGTCGCCAGGTCTCTCATTTCGCCCACCAAAATAACATCCGGATTTGAACGAAGGCCCCTGATAATGGCTTCTGCAAAGGAAGATACATCCCGGCCGACCTCACGCTGGGTAATAATGGATTTCTTGTGCTCATGAAAATACTCGATGGGATCTTCAATGGTGATAATATGACAATCTCTACTTACATTTACAAAATCAGTCATGGAAGCCAAAGTGGTCGTCTTCCCGCAGCCGGTTGGTCCGGTAACAAGCACAAGCCCTCTTGGTCGAGACATTAAATCTTTAATAATATCCGGCAAACCAATTTCCTCAAAGGTCAATAACTTCGAAGGAATTAAACGCAAGGCAAGTCCATAAAAACCTTTCTGCTTATAAACCGAAACTCTGAACCTGGCTACGTTTTCCTTAAAAGTAAAACCAAAATCATCCCCACCCACTTCCTTTATTTTTTTCAAATGCTCTTGAGGGGTGATATCTTTAACCAGAGCTTCAGTTTCTTCTGCTGAAAGAGGAACTTCTCCTATGGGCTTAAGCCTGCCATCTACTCTTAAAATTGGCGGTTCTCCGACGGTTAAATGGAGATCGGAGGCATTTTCTTCAATGCAAATTTCTAACAATCTATTTAAATTTGTCATTATTCTATATCGCTCTGGGTAACTCTTACCACTTCAGCCAAAGTGGTCATACCAGCAAACACCTTTTTTATACCATCTCTCCTTAAAGTGCGCATGCCTTCCTCGCAGGCCTTATCCCTAATAACACTGCTTGAGACCTTTTCAAAAAATAATTCTCTTAAACTGTCGCTCACTATTAAAAGTTCAAATATAGCCAGTCTCCCTTTATAGCCTGTATGACTGCATTCGCTACATCCTGTCCCCTGATAAAAAGTAACGTTCTTGGCATCTTTTTCTTTAATGTCGAGGGCGGCCAATTCGTCCTCTGTGGGTTGATGTGGTTTTTTGCAAGAGGGGCATACCTTCCTGACTAATCGCTGCGCCAAAACCGCCTCTACTGTGGAGGCCGCCAGATAAGGCTTTACGCCCATATCAACCAATCTGGTTACCGCACTTGCGGCATCATTGGTATGAAGTGTAGAAAAAATCAAATGACCGGTCAAAGAAGCCTGAATAGCTATGGTTGCAGTTTCAAAATCCCTTATTTCTCCAATCAGGATAACATCGGGTGCCTGTCTCAACATTGACCGTAATCCGCTGGCAAAAGTAAGTCCTATTTGGGGTTTAATCTGAACTTGATTTATTCCTGAAATTTGATATTCTACAGGGTCTTCAATGGTAATTATCTTTTTATTGGGCTGATTTATTTTACTCAAGGCCGCATAGAGAGTAGTTGTCTTGCCGCTACCGGTGGGACCGGTTACCAAAATCATACCATTGGGCATAGAAATAAGTTCTTCAAACTTTTGCTGGTCCTCAGGTAAAAAACCAACCTCACTCAAATCTATCAAAAGCGATGATTTATCGAGTATTCTCAAAACAGTACTCTCCCCATAAATGCCTGGTAAGGTTGAAACTCTCAAATCAAGGTCTTTTCCTAAAAGATTAATCCTGATTCGGCCATCTTGAGGAAGTCTCTTTTCGGCAATATCAAGGCCGGCCATAAGCTTAAGACGGCTAATAACCGAACCACGCAATTTTTGAGGAGGGCCCGGCACTTCGCGCAGGACACCATCAATTCTATAGCGGACGCGAAGCTTTCCCTCCAGTGGTTCAACGTGTATATCAGAAGCTCTGTTTTTAACAGCTTCTGTTATTAAAAGACTGACCAATCTTATAACAGGCGCCTCTTCTTTGGACACTTTTTCCTGCGTTAAAACAGCTGCGTCACCAACAGGCAAATTCTGCTTGCCCATTTTTTTAATCATTATATCGATATCTTCTTCTTCGACTTTTCCCTGACCATAAATTTTTTCAAATGCTTCATCAAATTCTTCTTTAGTGGTCAACTCAAGCTCTAAATGTTTACTGCAAAATTCTTCCAGGTTGTTAAGGGCCAAAAAATTAAATGGGTCATCAGTGGCCACCTTAAGCATGACATCTCCCTTATTCAAAGGGATAAGACGATGGTGCATAGCTAATTCAGGTGGAATTTCATCTGTTAAGTCAATTTGAAGGTTATATTTTGAAATTTCTAAAGGGAGAATTCCGAATTGAGGAAGGAGGGCTTTGGCTAAATTTTCATTTGAAATATAACCTAATTTTGACAAAATCTGACTGAAGCGCTCTTTGGTATCGGTTTGAACTTTTAGGGCTCTATCGATCTGTGAATCATTTACAACGCCCAAATTTTTTAGAGTTTCAGTGATTATGCGTCTTTTATCGAGCATTTTATAACCTTTTTATCCTACTTTAGCACATAAGTTTGAACATGTCAACGGTTTGAGAATAACTTACGCAGAAAAATATATCAGAAAGTAAAATAGCAGGGAGAAATCTTCTTTGATGCTGAAATTGTTATTATCCGGAAATTTTACCCCATAATTACTTTTACTTGATAGGTCTTGCCCTTTGGTTTGGGCTTAATAAGATTGCCTTCCAACTTCTTGCCATCAAGGTAAATCTGTCTGATTCCTTTTTCTATGCCACTGTGATTATCTATTTTAATATCATAAACCGCTCCTCTAAAAGACCTCTTAACCCTGACTTTTTTCCAGTGAGAAGGAAGGCAGGGGTCAACTCTTAATCCCTCGTAGTCTTTTTTCACACCCACTAAATACTCGGTAGCGGCCATAAAAGTCCAGCCGGCAGTGCCGGTTATCCAGGTAAAAGCGCCTTCACCATAAAGATAAGGATGTTCGGGCCCCACTAAATATTCAGCATAAACATAGGGCTCTGTTTTATAAAGGTCATAATCTTCCTGAACATTGGGCATAATTTTTCTCATGCCTTGATATGCCTTATTTCCTCTTCCAGCTACACAATCAGCAGCAATCATAAAGGTGGCGGCGTGACAGAAGACAGCCGCATTTTCTTTTGTGCCTTCAGAGAACATAGTCATCCGGCCTAATTTATGGTCATAGCTTGAATAAGCAGGATAAAAAAGGGCGTAACCATATTTGCCATCTAAATACTTATCCACATTTTTTAAGAGTCTTTTCTCTCTTTTTTTGTCCGCTACGCCTGCTAAAACAGCCCAGCTCTGGGTGTTTAAGAAAATTTTTCCTTCCCTGTTCTTGGCTGAACCATAAACGGTGTTATAATCGGTAAAACCCCTTACATACCAATTTCCGTCCCAGCCTACCTTGTTAATTCTATTTTTCATAAGAGCAGCTCTTTTTAGAAATTCTCCGGCCTTCTTATTTTTTCCTATTAAACCGGCCAGTTCAGCCAAAGTTTTATAAGAACGCACCAGGGCCTGTGCCAACCACACGCTTTCTCCTCTTAGCTTTATACCGGCAGCATCTATGCCGTCGTTCCAGTCAGCGTGTCCGATTAAAGGCAAACCACGCTTACCCACATCTTTAAAGGTAAAATCCAGATTCCTCTCTAAATGCTCAAAAAGAGTCCCTTCACCGTCTTTGGCAGAACCCCTCTTCCAGTTCTGGTCTATGCTCCAGCCCCTTATCCATCTGTCTTTAAGATAAGGGAATTTCTTAAGGAGAAATTTTTTATCACCGGTTTCCTTAATATAAGAAGCCACGGTGTAAGTCAGCCACGCGGGATGGTCTTTATTGGGGCGGTGTCGGCCTGGACCGGTGGTATCTGACCAACCAGGAGCGGTGGTGCCGTCACGTCGTATAAGAGAAGCAATGGTTTCAATTTTTCGGCGGGCATAATCTGTATTAATAGATATAATGCCGTCTGCATCCTGACAGGAATCACGATAACCCTTACCGCCTGAACCTTCATGAAAAAAAGAAGGCGAGCGCGACCAAAGGTTGCAAATATAAAGCTGATACTTAACCCAGACATTTATCATCAGATTAAAATCCTTATCAGGTGTATCAATTATAATATTATCTAAGATGCGCCTGCGCCACAGCTCTTTAACCTTCTCTAATTCCTTGGCAGCGGTAGAAAGGTTTTTGTATTTTAAAAGAAGCTCCTTTGCTTTTTGCTTACTCTCTGTCTGACCGAGAACAACAGAAAATTCCTTTGACTTTCCGGGTAAGAGTTTAAGTGTATGGATTAAAACACCTACACCGTCTTCGCCGGAACAAAGGCCGTTCTTTATTATCTTTCCCTCTTTTACGGTCTGGGGATTCTCTTCGTTATTAAATTTGCCAAGAAAGATATCTTTGCCGGTGGCGTAACCAACCGGAGGCAGGCTGCTGCCCAAAAAAGCTGTATACTTAAAGGGTTGAATATTTAAATCCCGCCAGAAGGCAGTCTTTTTGGCCAGAATAGATTTAGTTTTAGTGTCATAATAAAATCTATTATAGAGATTCATGATATTGCGATTTATCAGCTCTTCGTGATAATCACCTACAAGCCACTCAATATAAGGATAAATGATAAGATTTTTTGTTTTTTGTGTCTGGTTAGTTAATTTAACTTTCCAGACTTCCAGTGTATCCTTCTCCGGAACAAAATAGGTAATTTCAGAACTTAGACCTAAGTTTTTTGTTTCTATCGTCGTGTATCCCAGCCCGTGTCTGGCCTGGAATTTCTGGGGCTTGATTCTTGTGGGCTGGTAGGTAAGCGAGAAGTGTTTTCTGGCATCTTTATCATATATAAATATATATCTTCCTGGCCTGTCCTGATGATAATCTTCCGGATGCCATCTTAAAACCCTGTCGCTTCTACAGTCTTTATAAAAACTATAACCGGCCCCGCTCTGGGAAATGATGGCGCAATAATTCTCATTGGTTAAATAATTAATCCATGGCCGCGGTAAAACCGGTTTTTTGATAACAAATTCCGTTCCCTCTTTGCTAAAATATCCGTATTTACCCAAATTCATAAAATTATCCCCTTTTTATTTTTTTTAAAACCCTCGTTTTGCTTTCTGTTGAGGCCTTGTAACATCTATCCCTCGCCTTAGAGATATAAGAGGCGAGAATTACTGAGAAGTTATATTTATCTATTAAATTTTTGCGGGTTCTGCTGTGGCGGCAGCTTCGGGTTTTTTGGAATTCATTCTCCAGCGCAAAGAACCACATACCGCTTCCGCGATATTGGTTAGATGGTCGCCTATCTTCTCGAGGTTGGCTATTGTATCCAGAAAGATAATGCCTGAAAGGACAAAACACTTACCTTCATTTAAGCGCTCGATATGATTTTGCCTTAATTTAAATTGCAAATTATTTATTTCTTCCTCTATTTTTAAAGCTTCTTCTCCCTTTTTAATATCACCGGAAGATAAACCCTCTATAACCAAGTCTATCATTTTTTCTATCTTGGCATAAAACATCTTAATTTCTGAAATAGCATCACTGCTAAAAGACAATTTTTTATCTATTTTACGCTCGGCCAGCTCGACTATATTTTCTGCGTGGTCACCGATTCTTTCAACATCATTAACCGTGTGCATTAAAACCGGCAGTCTCCCGGATTCCTCTTCAGATAAATCCCGCTGAGAAATCTCAACCAAATACTGCGTTATCTCTTTTTGTAAATTATCTATGGCATCTTCTTTTGAGGCAACTTTTTCTAATATCAAAGTCTTACCTTCAATAAAACCACATATAGCCTCGCTGATACTCTTCTTAGCTATGCCGGTCATTCTGATAATTTCCTTGGTGGTTTGGTCAAGAGCGATGGGAGGAGAATCCAGGAGGTGTTTTTCAAGATAAATCGGCCTGCCTCCCACAAGTTCAGGCTCACCGGGAATTAACCTGACTGTTATCCTCTCCAGAATGCCGATAAGGGGCAAAAAGACAACAAAGGTATTAAAAAGATTAAAGACGGTATGGGCGTTGGCTATGGGCCTTAATATATTCTGTGGCGTAATAGTTTGCAAGGTTACTCCGGGGGTTATAAAAGCAATTAATTTTTGATAAAGGCCCAAATAAAGTAATGGGAGCATATAACAGACGCCGATTACATTAAACATGACGTGGGCCATAGCCGTGCGCCTGGCATTTAAACTTGTGCCGATAGAAGCAATCTGGGCGGTTATGGTGGTGCCGATATTCTCACCTAACACAAGTGAAATGGCTCCGGTGAAATCTATCAGTCCTGCCGCCGCCAGAGCCATGGTAAGACCAATAGTAGCGGAGCTGCTTTGAATAAGCATTGTTATTAATGCTCCGGCTATAACTCCCAGAATGGGTTGTCTTGAAAAGGAAACAAAAAAATCTTTTGCCTGCTGTGATTCCTGAAGCGGAGAGAGGGCCTGTTTCATAATAAGCAGGCCAAGGAAAAGCAGACCAAAGCCAAGTAAAACCTGACCCCATAGTTTAACTTTTTTATTCTTGGCAAAGAGATGTGTGAAAAGGCCGATACCAATGGCAGGCAGGGCATACTGAGTTATTTTAAAGGCGATTAACTGGGCGGTTATAGTGGTACCGATATTGGCGCCCATAACCACGCTAATGGCCTGAGCCAAAGTAAGAAGGCCGGCATTCACTAGGCCAACGGTCATAACTGTGGTTGCGCTTGAACTTTGAATTAAAGCTGTTACACCGGCACCGGCCAGAATACCTTTCACTGGTCTATTGGTTAAAAATTCAAGAATCTGGCGTATGCGTTCGCCGGCTGCTTTCTGAAGACCTTCGCTCATCAAGCGCATGCCAAATATAAAAAGCCCAAGGCCGCCCAGAACACCAAATATCATTTCTTTAACAGGCACAATTAGACCCTTTCTTCAAAGGAATTAGGAAGGTCTATCCCTATGGATTAGACCCCAAGTTTAAAAATTACATATAAAATAAAACCTATAATTAATAAAGCTACAATATAGAAATCATAGAAATACCAGAATTCTCTCAACCTTTCGAAAAATGTACATTTTTCCCGGGTGGGCATTGTCCCGGCCTTCTCTGGTTTACTCGACAAACTCTCTAATTTTTCCTTCAGGTTGGGCTTGATGACGGTTAACTGCCCAACTTTGAATCTTAAAAAAACTCCCCCTACCTTATAGGCCAACACTTCTCCTGCTTCTGATAAGCTCTTTAGATTATCTTCGGTAATACCCAAAAATTGAGCTGCTTCAGATAAATTTAGCAGTTTTTCTTTTTCTTCAATCATTTTAAATTAGCTTTCAGCTGCTGATATCTGCCCAAGGCGGACATTTATTCCATAAATTGCGTCTTCATTTGACTTTCTCGCTTGCCACCCATACATCTATCTGCGATTTGTCAAAATGCCATTTGTCTTTTTGTTTAAAGGCGGGAATTTTGCCACTCTTGGCCCAACCCTGCACAGTGCCGGTATCAACTTCCAGATACTCCGCTACTTCATCAACGCTCAAAATAGTCCTGCTTTGATTGCCCTGCTTAATGGAAACCATCTCACAATGCCCCTGCAATATAGCCCCTTCCTCTATTATCAAAGAAGGTGCTTTTATATTGCCTATCATTTTGGCTGTTGCCAGCAATTTTAACTCTTTGGTTGCTAAAATATCCCCTGTAATGTTACCGGCCACGGCAACGCTTTCACCTTCTATATTAGCATTGACGATTGCCCTTTCGCTGATAAGCAAGCTCCCTTGTGTGTTCAGATTGCCTTCAAACTTGCCGCTGATACACAGGTTGACCGGGTCTTTAAAAATCAGATTGCCCTGCATACTTGCATCTACATCCAGAACCTTATGCTCCAGCTTTCCTCCTTTTCCAAACATAATCATCCACCTCCTATATTTTGTCTATTTTCATCCACTTGGCTTTTTCAATACCTTTTATATCTAAAATATCGGAAATGATGTTGTCGCTAAACCTGAGATTGATTAATTTTAAATGCAATTCCAGGTTCACATTATTCTCATCTATTTTCTTTATCTCAAAATCTTTTATTTCGGTATTATAATCAGACAAAACTTCCCTGATGGCTTTTAACTGGTTAGGGCCGCTTTTGGTGACCAGTTCTAAAGTTTTATACCAATCTCTTTTTATTATTTTAGATTCCATTCTGGTAAGAGCAAATAAAGATACTAATACAAGGGCTGTGGCAAAAAAAGCCCCTTTATAAAAACCACTTCCTATGGAAAGGCCGATGGCTGCTACAGCCCATAGACTGGCAGCGGTGGTCAACCCCTTCACCGAAGCCCTGAATCTAATAATTGTCCCTGCCCCTAGAAACCCGATTCCGCTGACTACCTGTGCGGCCATTCTAAAGGGGTCGATATTGGAAGAATACTGAAAAGACATAGCTAAATTAACACCTGTCAACATTATCAGTGTAGCGCCTACGCAAACCAGGATATGCGTCCTTAAGCCAGCAGCCCGTCCATGTGCCTCTCTTTCAAGGCCAACGAGACCACCTAAAACGGCCGCCAAGAAAAGTCGCAAAAATAAATCAAAATCGCTCATTTCATAATCTCCTTAAAAATCAAGAATTGATTGTGCCTTTAAAGTCAAATCTGATTTTTGCCCTAATCTATAAATTTGATAGCCATATCCTGCCACCATGACAGCATTGTCCACGCAAAGAGCCGGTGGCGGGAAAATAACTTCTATCAACTTTTGTTTTGCCTTTAAATTTAATTTTTTTCTCAAGCAGGAATTAGCACTAACTCCTCCGCCTACCACCAGTCTTTTTATGCCCATTTTCCCGCAAGCATATATGGCCTTTTCTACCAGAACATCCACCACCGCTGCCTGAAAACCAGCTGCAATCTTAGCCCTGTCAACTCCTGTTATCTTTTTCTTTAAAGAAATGTCCCTTAGATAGTATAACACAGCAGTCTTGATTCCGCTAAAACTAAAATCAAATGGATATTTTTTTAAAAAGGGCCTGGTAAATTTTACGTAGTCAGAGGGTGATACGCCTTTTGATATTTCATCAATAGCCGGCCCTCCCGGATAACCCAACCCCAGAATTTTAGCTACTTTATCAAAAGCCTCACCCACCGCATCGTCTTTGGTCTGGCCAAGTAATTCAAAATTTAGATAACCGGTCACCTTAACTAAAAGCGTGTGGCCGCCTGAAACCACCAATCCTATAAAAGGAAATTCGGTCTTTTTCTGCATCAAAGATGCATAGAGATGCGCTTTAATATGGTTTACGCCAATTAAATCAATGTCCAGACAAAGCGAAAGCGCCTTTGCACAACTCAAACCAATTAAGAGCGAGCCAATTAATCCGGGGCCATAAGTTACGGCTATCAAGCCTATTTCTTCTAATTCTAAAGCGCCGACCTCTTTAATTTTCTCAAGGCCTTTTATTATATATTCAAGATGATGGCGATTGGCAATTTCCGGAATAATGCCGCCAAACTCTTTATGAAAATCGATGCTTGAGGAAACTACATCCGCTATTATTTCTTTTCCGTCTCTAACAACCGCAAGAGCCGTCTCATCGCAAGAGGTTTCAATGCCTAAAACCAACATCTACTTTACCATTTGGGATAAATACACAAATTCTATACCCTGTCTTTCTAAATTTTTCATTTCTTCTTCGAGGACTTCTAACGTCATGTGCCGGTCATGCCCTATGCCGATAGCGTGGCCATTTATCTGTGCCAGGCGCGCTAATTTTTCCAGTTGACCTTTAATATAAGATTTCTCATTTATATTATCCAAAAAAATATCACGGCTGGCAAATTTAATTCCTATTTCTTTTGCCAGTCCATCGCAAATGCTCTTTTTAGTTACCAGACTATCTAAGAAAAAAAAATTTCTTTTTTTCATCTGCCTAAAAATAACAGCCATTGTTTTTTTCTCTTCCGTGGCCTTTGAACCCATATGATTAGAAACACCTTTGGCGGCGGGGACACTCGAAATGGCGCTGTTAAAAACCTCGATTATTTCACTATCTTTCATGTCACAGCAAATAGTGTCTTTTTCCATATTCTTATGTTCATGAGATTCAAGCGGCAGATGCAAAATAACTTCATAATCTCCCTGGAGGGATAACTTCGATATTTTACGAGAATATGGTAAATTCGGCAAAACACTAACGGTGAGGGGTCTTTTTATTCTATTTAGAATTTTTAAATTCTTTAAATTATAACCCCAATCATCTAAAACCAGGGCAACTTTGCCTCCGCCCAAAGCACCTTTCTTCACAGAAGCGTTGAGCTCTAAATAAAACAAAGGGACCCTCCTCTTGCCAATTAAAAGGCCGGCTGTGGTCTTATCCACGGCGTAAGAAATCTTTGATTCAAAAACAGAAAAACCAAATTCTACAACCCCGTTTTTTAAATTATCTATTATGCTCATGGGGTTTTTCCCGTCTCTGAGGTGGTATTTTTTCTGGACATATTCAACTTCTGACGGACCTGCGTACTTGTGAGTGCGGCTTTCTTCTATTAAAGAAAAGGAATCTATGCCTTGCTCCTCTAAATGAGAGGTAATAATCTTATCAAGGCGAGAACTCATCGATATATAATCGGTCCTGAATGCACAACTTTTAAAGAAAAAGAAAAGGATTGCTATAACAATAATGCCTAAAATAATTTTAACAGAGGTTTTCATAAGTTTAATCTATTCGCAGTGTGCGATGGTTTTGCCTCGCACAGAAAAAACCATCGCACAGACAATCTAAGGTGTTTCCTGGGTTGATGTCAAATCCTGATAAGCTATAATACCCTTTATTAAATCAATAGCCCTTTCAAGCTGAATATCGTATTTTTCTTTCTGTTCTTTTTCTAAATCTATTTCTGCCTGCGGTTCTTTTTCAATTTGTT
>CAYUDR010000030.1:0-11702 GCA_964443705.1 uncultured Planctomycetia bacterium
TCTTCATTTTCATTTGAGGAAGACTTGGCGAATTTACCGTTTGAAATCAACATCGGTGCACTTGGGTCAATTACAAAATTAGCTTTTATTTTTTTGTGTTTATTCATAGTTATTTTAATCGGGTTTTCGCTATCTGATAAATCACCGCTCCAGTGGTTAAATTTATGCCCTATAGATGGTATAGCTTGCAATTCAACTGTAGAATTTAATTTATATATAACTTCTTTCGGCAAAACTCTAACATACCCATTCTTGGCAAATATCGCAAGATAATAACTATCTTTAATCTCTCTGGCATAAACGCGGACATAATCTATATCATGATACTGAGGGAAGACTGTTTTTTTATTAGGACGACCCGGCCAGTCACCGCCAACGGCTGTATTGAGAATAATATAAAATGGCTCTTTCGGAATATGTTCATTTATACTAAAATACTTCTTTCCATCAACGTACCAGCGGATTTCATCCAACTCCCATTCAATGGCAAATGTGTGAAAATCTTCTGAAAAGTCAGGACCGGGATATTTACCGCCACTGCGTCTATTGTTGGGCCAAACACCCCAATGAAGCGTCCCATAAACTGTATAGGGATTGTGACCAACCATCTCCATTATATCAATCTCAGGCGGCCACTTCCTAGTCTTCGGCATCATCCAATGGGCAGGCCACATACCCTTGGTCTTAGGAAGTTTTGCACGAACCTCAAAACGCCCATACTTTTGTGAGAATTTTCCTACCGTTTCAACAAGGCCGGAGGTGTATTGACGGCCACCCATAGCCCTTTCTTGGCTCCTAAGTGTTAAAACTCCATCATGGACACGGACATCTGAAGGGGTATAGTATTGTAATTCATTGTTTTTTACCAAAGCTGCATCTTCAGCTCTCCATTTAGACTCATCAAGAGAATCTCCGTCAAACTCATCACTCCAGACTAAATACCACCCCACAACTTTAGCAGGTTTTGATTTCTCGTAAACATCCGATGCCTCAAGGGGATTTGATATAGCCAAAGAAACAAAAGTTAAGATAAATATTATAAGTAATGCCGATGTAAAAAATTTATAAACCTTTTTCATAATATCTCCTTAAAGACTTTATCTAAATTTTGTCTTCTGTTATTCAGTATATCCTATCGGTATAATATAGAGCGGCTGGCACTCTTTTGATAAACCAAGTAATTTTTTTACAGCCGCATCGTCAAAGGCGCCAATAGGCACAGAGCCCAACCCTAAAGCAACTGCCTGCAGATGAATATTCTGGGCTATGTGACCTGCCTCTATATGAGCATATCTTATACCACGCTCACCGTATCTAACAGTTATTTTATCATAAACAGCGCATATAACAAAATCGGCCTGCGCCAGGGCAACACTGTCTTGCGAAAAAGCAGCTTCACTTAGAGGGGGCCTTAAGTCTTTTTGGTCGATAATCACTAAGCTATGAGAGGCTGGTATATAGCGATAAAAGCCCTCAGGGCTCAAAAGATAAACTTCCATCGGGTATAAAGCTCCTGCTGAAGGGGCAGTGCGAAAACCTCTTCTTTTTTCTGTTATGCCCTGGGCTGCCCACAAAAGCTGGCTCAACTGTTCCAAAGATAAATTATCTTTTTTAAATTCCCTTACTGAGCGCCTTTTATTCAATGTCTCTTCAACAGACACATTTCCTTTTATCTTCACTTGGGGCAACTTAATTTCCTTAGCCATAATCTCCGCCTCCGGGTTGAGAAAAGAAAAGATTAATAAGATGAATAATAACTTTGAAATTTTAACCACACAATTTTGCATATTTTTGAATTTTTCCTGCCTGCCTGTTGCTTGCCCGTTGTAAGTTTTTTCTTACAAGATCCTGAGTAAAAAGTATACTCAATTGATAATTATCGATTTATTTCTTCCCTTAATATTCTCTTTAAAATTTTCCCGGTAGCCGTAGTGGGCAGTTCTTTGCGAAATTCTATAACACGAGGAATTTTATAATCGGCTATTTTCTCTTTTAAAAAACTAATTATATCTTCGGTTTCTGCGTGTTCTTCTTCTTTTAAAAGAATCACGGCAACTGAAATTTCACCTCTCTTGGGATCCTTTTTACCAACCACAGCCGCCTCTTCTACCTTGGGATGTGTTTTTATGACTTCTTCGACTTCTCTTGGATAAATATTCATTCCATGGATAATAATCATATCTTTCTTTCTGTCAATAATGTAAACATATCCTTCTTCGTCAATCTTCGCTATATCTCCTGTAAAAAGCCAGCCATTTCTCACCGCCATAGCGGTCTGCCGGGGGAGCTGAAAATAGCCCTTCATAATCATTGGCCCCTTTACGATTAATTCGCCGGGTGTATTGGTGGGTAGCTCCTGCCCCTTTTCGTCAACGATTTTAATTTTACAATTTGATAAAGGCAAACCCACTGAACCCAGTCTTTGTTTTTTTAACGGATTTAACGAAACCACAGGGGAAGCTTCTGTTAAACCGTAACCCTGAAGAAGTGTGATATTAAATTTCTTTTTGAAAGTAGTAATAATTTCCGGAGCAAGTGCAGCCGCTCCGCTTATGGCAAAACGGACAGATGAAAAAATAAGTAAAAACTTTGGAATATTGATTTTTGAAAATATCCTGAAAATACGCGGGATGCCTACCAGGATTGTGATGCGCCTTAAAAATATCAGGCGCATAGCGGCGGGCAATTGTTTAAAGGAATAAACGAGATAAATAGTAGCTCCGATTAATAGCGGAGTAAAGAGGCAGGTGGTCAAAGTATAGGAATGAAATATAGGTAAAAAAATTAAAAATCTATCTTTATAAGTTATATCTATGGCTCGCAGGCATCCCTCAATATCGCTTGTAAAGTTTTTATGGCTGAGCAAGACTCCTTTGGGGTTGCCGGTTGTGCTTGAGGTATAAGAAATGACGGCTATGGCCTCTTCGCTGACTTCCTGTTTGGGTGGAGGTGTATAGCGCTTCCGGGATAAATCTTTTAAATATAGGAAATTTGGCTGGCGAGTGTCTGCTAAGATAATCTTTGATTCTATTTTTTCTCTTAGGGGGCGTAAGGTAGGGAGAAATTCAGTTGAAGTTATCAGATAATCGGGATTACAATTTGAAAGGATATAATCGAGTTCTTGTGTTTTTAAAAAAACATTTAATGGGATAGCAACAGCGCCAAGACGAAATATAGCAAATAAGCTTATTACATACTGACTGTTATTATGAAGAAGTATGGCGACCTTGCTTGCCTTTTTTATACCAAGTGAATAATAAAAACCTGCCGCAAAATTATCTATTTCTTCCTTAAGGCGGTGATAAGTCAATTTATCTTTCTGAAAAAAAAGAGCCTTCTTGTGGGGAAATTTTAAAGATATCTCTTTGAATTTCTCATATAGAGTCATCTTATACAGTTACCTTACCCGACATATTTTCATGCCTGCCACGCAAGTGTTATAATGAATGCTAACAGTATCCTCTAAATTTATGGCGTAACCGCCGGCTAAAACAACACAGACCGGCTTTTTGTTAGCCGCGCACAAGCCAAAAATTAATTCATCTCTTCTCCTGAAACCGTCTATAGAAAGCCTTAAGCCTCCTAACTGGTCTTTCTGGTAAGGGTCAGAGCCAGCCAGGTAAAAAACAAAATCCGGTCCAAAAGTATCAAAAATGTGTGGAAGATTATCACTTAAAGACTTCAGGTATTTTACATCACTCACGCCATCTTCTAAATTTATATCCAGGTCGCTGGGAGGTTTTATAAAAGGGTAATTGTTAAGTTGATGAATAGAAAAGGTAAAAACTCTTTTTTCGCCGGTGAAAATAGCGGCTGTGCCGTTACCTTGATGTAAGTCACAATCGATGATTAAAATTTTCCTGCCGCCAAGTGCAAGTTTCTTGGCAGCTACAGCTACATCATTAAAAATACAAAAGCCCTCGCCGTGGTCGGGAAAAGCATGATGAAAACCACCGCCTAAATGAATACCCAGCCCCACACGCATCGCCATTTGAGTTGCCATTATGGTGCCGTTAACACAGATTAAAAAAGAATTACGCACGGTTAATGAAAAAGGTAATTCGAGCATCAATTCTTCTTTAGGCGTCAAGGTTCCGTTTTTTATCTTATCTATGTATTCATTTGTGTGAACCAAAGATAAGTCTTCTGCCGTAACTGGGAGAGGTTCGATAAAATCATCTAAAGCTAAACCGCCCCATTCAAGCAAGCGCTCGCGGATAAGCCTGTATTTAGCAGTCGGAAAAACATGTCCTCCTATATCAACTTCATATTTTGGTGAGTAGACAATTTTAAAATCCGATTTGTCACTCATTTTTTAGTTAATTCAACATAACAATTTTTGTCGAGCTGTTCAACTTTGACGTGCCCTTCCCGGGCAAGCCATCCAAGGCTCATCAATAACAAATCGCGTGGTTTATCAATATCTTTTGTGATATCAGAAAAAAGAACCCGACCGTGTTCATCTAAGTAGTGCCATATATCACCTGCGGCTATGCCGATTGCCGTTATCATATTTCACCTCCGTTTTTTTGAAACTCAAGCTCGCAAATCTTCATTTGCGTTCGTTATAACTTCCACATCTTGGACAACGGGAAATAGAAAAATTCTTTGAATCAACATAGGCATAAGTGCATATTTCGCACTGCCAGATAAACTCCTTTTTTTCGTTAGAGCCAGCTAAAATCCTTGTTTTTCTTTCTCCAAACATCCAAAAAATAGAAATAATACAAAGTACTAAACCAAGATATAAAGCAATGCCGAAAGCAAAATCAATTTTAAACATTTCAATAAAACTCCGAATTTATAAAACTTAAGCCCTCATAAATTACGTTGCTTCTTAAATTGCCTGGCTGGAGTCAGTATTAAATAAAAGTTTTATTTCTCCCTGCTGAAGCTTTCGATGTGGTGCAAATTTAAAGTTTCTAACATAATCAAGGCCTATTATATCTAAAGCATGTAAACCGCTGGAAATAACTCGCTGGCAAAAAACTATATCGCCGCTTGAATCTACCCATACTTTGATTCGGATGGGACCGGCGATCTTTTCAACAAACCAAACCGGTATTTCCGGCAAATCTGGTTTGGATATAAGCAATCTCTTTTCCAGCGGCCCACTGATTTCTAAATTTTTATATTCCGGAAGCGAAAAATCTCTCTTTTTAAGCTCAGGATTAATTTTTATATAATCCTGAGCCTGCATCGCTTTTATCTCTCTCAAGCCAACGGCCTGCGGCAATATATTTAAGGTATTTATTTTGCTTTTAAAAAAATCATAAGTGGGATTAATATTATTTAAAAGAGACAAATTCTCTTTCAAAAAAATTTTACTCAAAGAAACATTCACAGAATTAATTTGAGGAAAACCGGCATAAGAAAAAGAACTCACCTTGATCTCCGGGCTAATCAAAAGAAAAGCTAAAAAATGCACCGAAATAGAAATTAAAAGTGATTTTTTGAACATGTTATTAGTAAGCATTTATACCGTGTTCCCCCTGTGAATTACTTCGATTTAGTAGCAATATTTATCTTGGTTATACCTTGCTGTCTGCACATATCCCAGATTTCAACTATTTTACCCATTGATGAAGACTTATCAGCCATTATCAAAAGAGGTTTTTTGTCTGCAGCAGCTTCTATGAGAAGGAATTTAAGTTCTTCTTCTGTAACCGGCTTATTGTGAACATAAAGACAATCTTCTTTATCTATAGTAATTATTAATTTATCATCTAATAGCACCTTGCCGGACACCGCCTTAGGCAAGTTAATTTTTATGCCTGCCTGAGAAACAAAAGTTGACGTAAGCATAAAAAATATCAAAAGCAAAAAGATAACATCTATAAGTGGAGTGATGTTAATTTGTACCGAAGCAAATTTGCTCCTTTTCTTAAAATGAAAGAGGCTTTTTTTCCATACACCTTTAAACTGTGGCATTCGCTCACTCCTGTATTCTCTGGGTTAAAATATTAATTAAGTCTGTAGCGCTTCTTTCCATATCCAGAGTCATATTTTCAACACGGCTAACAAGATAATTATAAATTATAAAAGCAGGTATGGCTACTATCAGGCCCGCTACAGTAGTAAGAAGTGCCTCCCATATGCCGCCGGCTAAATCCCCGGGGCTAACCGGGCTAAGTGCTGTTGCCTTTTCCTGGATTATTTGAAAAGCATGCACCATTCCCACTACTGTTCCAAGAAGACCTAAAAGAGGCGTAATGCTGGCAATAGTAGAAAGAATGCCCAGGTTTTTCTCAAGGCGTGGTATTTCATGGATGCCCGCATCTTCAATAGCTTCTTTTATTTCCTGCTTGCTTCTATCGTGTTTCAAAATAGCTGCCTTAACTATGTGAGCAATTGGCCCGGGTGTCTGCTCGCACAGTTCAATGGCTTCCATGATACGATTACGTTTTAAAGTATTGGAAATGCTGTCCATAAATTTGTTAGTATCTATTTTGGCTCGATGCAAATGCCAAAGACGTTCAAAAATAACAGCTACCGCCAATATAGATGTCAGAAAAATCAAATACATTATGGGTCCACCTTTTTGGAAAATCTCTAACATTAATATACCCCCTTTTTTAGTTCCGCCTTATGCAAATATCAGTTTTTAGTTTTTAGTCCTGTCCTTAAATGGATGTCATTTGTTTCTGAGAGTTTTTTTAATTTACTTTTAGCCAATTCCGAAACTTCTGTATTTACTTGAGATAATTGAAAATAAATTTTCCGCGCTTCTTCAAGCTTACCCTGTCTCTGATAAATGTCAGCGGCCTCTAGTTGCGCCCTTTCCTTCCAGAAAGTAGAATCCGGATAAAGATATACTACGCTGAAGAATTCACTTAATGCCTCTAATAGCTTATCTTCGTCAAGATAAGTCTTTGCAATTTGAAACTGAATCTGGGCATTAAAATCTGACTTTACTTCAGTTAGGGCATGCTTATAATTTTGACGCGCTAACGCAAATTTACCCTGGCTTAGCTGGATATCGGCTTTCTTCTTGCATGAAAACAACGCAAAATTACTCTCTGGATAAACGGCGATAATACGATCATAAATACTTAAAGCTTTTTTGAGTTCCGATAATTCCAGAAAAACATCCGCTTTCTCAAAATCAATTTTTAGTTTTATGCTGTCTGTAGTACTCAAATTAGAAGCAAGCTCAAAAAATCTTAAACTCTCTTCCTTTCCTCCTTTTAAATAAGCTATCTTGCCAAGCCAGTAATAGGCCAAAGATTTAAAATAATTGTTACTTGATTCTTGCTTAAGTGAGTTAAACTGTCTCTCTGCGGCTTGGTAATTATCACACCTCAAATCATACTGCGCCAACCAGAGTCCGGCTTCGTCTTTTATCCCAACATCCTGACTGCCCTGGGCCAGTCGAGTGAATTCTTCGCTGGCTTCTTTTTCTCTGCCGCAAGCAAAAAGTGTCTGGGCTATTTCAAATTTAACACGTTCTTTATATTCTGAATCCCCAAAATCTTTTTTAAATTTTCTAAAAGTATCAAGAGCCCTATTAAACTCTCCCAGATTATAATAACAATACCCCTCGCCCAACATAGAAAGTTCCCTGTATTGACTATCAGGAAAGTTGAGTGTTATATTGCGGTAGCATTCAAGGCTCTTTTTATATTCGCCTTTTTTTAAATATAGCAGAGCCAGCATATAATGGGCCTGGTCTATCAGT
The DNA here is from genome assembly GCA_964443705.1 of uncultured Planctomycetia bacterium. Classification (GTDB taxonomy): domain Bacteria; phylum Omnitrophota; class Gorgyraeia; order DAOVKU01; family DAOVKU01; genus DAOVKU01. The sequence continues at coordinate 7,679 of CAYUDR010000030.1, forward strand.
TTGCTATCCGGAAAATTACAAATGAGAGTATCTAATGAAATTATGGCCTCATTGAAACGGGCAATTCTTTCTAATACAAGCGCTAACTGATACTGAGCATAGTCACTATAAAAAGAATTGGGATAATCTTCAAGTACTTTATTATAGGACCCCATAGCTTGCTTATGTTCACCCTTGTCTAAATAGGTATCTCCAAGACGACAAAGAGCAATTATTTTTAGCATTTCATCTTTGGAAATTTTTTCCTGCGTTAATTTTTGAAGTTCAGCTATGGCCTCTTCATATCGTTTGAGCCGAAGATATGTCCACCCCAGATTATAAAAAACTTCTTCTTTAAGCGGGCTTTTCGGAAATTTCTGTTTAAAAATGTCGTAGAAGAAAATGGCTTTTTCATATTTACCTTTTTTATAATAAGTATCAGCAATCAAAAAGTAACTATCATCGGCTAAGCCATAATCCGGTTTATCCTTTTCGGATTCAGCTAATTTTTCAAAAATCAGGATAGCGACCTCATCCTGGCCAAGCATTCTAAGAGACTTGCCTTTCAAGAAAGTAACTTTTTCTAAAAATGGAGAGCCTGGATTTGTTTCTATTAATTCATCAAAAACCGTAATGGCATTTCTATATTCTTTGAGTTCAAAATAAGCTATGCCGATTTTCTTTAGCGCCTCTTCTTTTTTATCTCCTTGAGGATTAACCTCAAGAGTTTTTTTGTAAAAATCAATTGCATGCCGGAAATCAGAACTCAGAAAACTATTTTCGCCCAACTGAAAATAAATTCTGTCTATGGACGGACTTTGCGAAAACTTTTTTAAACATTCAGTTAATATATTATTAGATTCATCAATTTTTGCCAGTCTATATAAACTCTTGGCCATTTCAACATAAGTAGCTCCCAACAATTCGGATTGTGGAAAATGCTTTATAATAAACACACATTCTTCTTCTGCCAAATTATAATTGCCGCTCATATTGGCAATAACAGCTAAATAATAATGCGCATAATCCAGAAAATCTGACTTGGGAAAATCGTCGATAATTTTTTTAAAAAGACTCCGGGCTACAGCTAAATCCAGTCCTTCCAGGTATACTTTGCCTATCCAATAATAGGCCTCGTCTTTTTCGCTTAAATCGGAAGACGAAATTATTTTTTCAAACTCACCAAGGGCAAGATGAAACGCTCCTTTTTCATAATAGGAACGGCCGAGTAAAAGATAAGCGGAGTTTATGTTTTTGCTTTCCGGAAAGGTATCAATAAAAGCCTTTAGCTTTTCAATAGCTACATCGTAGAAACCATCGCAGAAGGACTGTTGAGCAACGTAAAAAATACGTTTTTCGCTAACAACCTGTGCTTCTAAACTATTAATAAAAAAGGGGATTGTAAAAAATAAAAGAAATAAATATATGCCTTTCTTTTTCATTCTATCCAAAAATTACCTTCCGGCGGAAGTTGTTGAGGAATGTTTAACAAGGACTAAAAACTATTTTAACATTAAATAAATCTCACTTCAAGAAAAATCTTGAATCCTGATTACTAAATCACTGCCGGATGAATTCTTATTTCAGGTATTTTTTTAAATAGCGGCCAGTATAAGAGTTGGGATTTTTAGCAATCTCTTGGGGGCTGCCCAGTGCTACTACTTCCCCGCCTTCATCGCCGCCTTCGGGACCTAAGTCGATAATGTAATCCGCGCATTTTATTACATCAAGATTGTGCTCTATAACCACCACCGTATTGCCGCTGGATACCAACCTCTGAAGTACTGTCAAAAGTTTATCTATATCGGCAAAGTGAAGGCCTGTAGTCGGTTCATCAAGAAGATAGAGCGTATTGCCGCTGGCACGTTTGCCAAGTTCAGCTGAAAGTTTAACCCGCTGGGCTTCACCTCCCGAAAGGGTAGTAGCCGGTTGGCCAAGTTGTATATAGCCTAAGCCCACGTCATCAAGCCTTTTGAGTTTATATTTAATCTTGGGGAAATTTTCAAACAATTTTAAAGCATCTTCTACTTTCATTTTAAGAACATCTGCGATTGAATAACCCTTGAATTTTATTTCAAGAGTCTGTCTATTAAAACGGGCGCCTTTACATTTTTCGCAAATTACGTAAACATCTGGTAAAAAATGCATTTCGACTTTTATCAATCCCTCGCCCATGCAATTTTCACAACGCCCTCCCTTAACATTAAAACTAAACCTGCCCGGCTTGTATCCCCTAATTTTTGACTCAGGCAATTGGCTAAAAAGTTCTCTTATGTGGGAAAATACTCCTGTGTAAGTAACGGGGTTTGAGCGGGGAGTTCTGCCAATGGGAGACTGGTCAATTACAATAACCTTATCTATAAACTCCATCCCTTTTAGAGATCTAAAAGCACCCGGTTTTTCTTTAGATTTATAAAGCTTTTGGGCAAGCGCACGGTAAAGAATATCATAAATAAAAGTGCTTTTACCCGAACCGGATACTCCCGTAATACAAATAAAAAGACCTAAAGGTATTGAAATGTCTATTTTTTTTAAATTATGTTCGGCTGCGCCTCTGATGGTTAAAATTTTTCTTTTTTTATAAGACCGCCTATTATCTGGCAGGGCTATTTTAAGTTTTCCGTTAAGATACCGGCCGGTAAGAGATTTTTCTTCCTTTTTTATGTCTTTTAGTTTTCCGCTGGCTACAATATGGCCTCCGTGTTTTCCGGCACCCGGACCCAGATCAAGAATAAAATCAGCATTCAATATGGTTTCTCTGTCGTGTTCTACCACTATCAGGGTATTGCCGAGATCGCGTAAAGATTTTAAAGTAGCTAATAATTTCCTATTGTCTCTCTGGTGAAGGCCGATGCTTGGTTCATCGAGAATATAGAGTACCCCGGTTAAACCGGAACCGATTTGAGTCGCCAGGCGAATCCTTTGCGCCTCTCCCCCGGAAAGTGTTGAAGATTGCCTGTCAAGACTGATATAATCCAACCCGACATTAACCATAAAACTTAATCTTAGTTTAAGTTCTTTTAATATCAACCGCGCAATTTGTTTCTCTTTCTGGTTTAATTTTAAATTGCCTATAAACTCGAGGCTTTTTTTAATAGAAAAAGAGGTGACTTCGGCAATATTTTTCCCGGCAATTTTAACTGCCAGGGCTTGCGGCCTCAGGCGGGCTCCTGCGCAAACCGGACAAGGCGATACGCTCATATATTTGGAAATTTCATTTTTTAAATATTCGGAATCGGTTTCATTAAACTTCCTCTCTAAATGCGGAATTACCCCCTCAAATGGCTTGCCCCATACCCACTCACCGCTTCCGAAAAGTATTTCCTTCTGTATCTTTGCGGGTAATTTGTTAAACGGCACATCGAGGCTAAAGCCCTTTACTTCAGCAAATTCCCGCAATAGCGCCCGATAATAAAGAATGTAACCGCGTCCGCCTCTTCTCCAGCAAACAATAGCACCATCTCTAATCGATTTTTCTTTATCCGGTATGACTAAACCAGAATCAATTTCAAGTTTATTGCCAAGGCCGTGACATGCGCTACAAGCCCCGTAAGGACTATTAAAAGAAAATATCCTCGGGCTGATTTCAGCAAAACTAACATTACAATATGGGCAGGCCAACTGCTGACTAAAAATAATATCTTTGTTTTCCTCAACCAAATACACCTGAAGTTTTTGTTCTCCGGCCCTAAGTGCAGTCTCAACTGAATCAACCAAGCGCTGTCTTTGGGCTTTAGAAATTACCAATCTGTCAACAACTATTTCAATATGATGAATTTTATGTTTGCCTAATTTTATATTCTCATTTAAATCATGAATTTTACCATCTATTCGAACTCTCACAAAACCGGCTTTAAGCAAATCTTTTAATAGCCCTTGATGTTCACCCTTTCTGTCGCACACGACGGGTGCCAGAATTAAATTCTTCTTACCAACAACAAGCTTCAGGATGTTTTCGATAATTTCAGAAGATGTCTGGCGGGTAATTGGGAGTCCGCATTTAAAACAATGGGGGATGCAGATTTTAGCGAATAAAAGGCGCAGG
>CAYUDR010000031.1:0-11499 GCA_964443705.1 uncultured Planctomycetia bacterium
TCCAACCTGCAATGTAGTGTATAGAAAAAAAGCTATTTTGGATGCGGGCGGCTTTTTGGAGGGTTTATGGCCCGGTGAAGATTTAGAACTTGACTACAGATTAAGAAAAAAAGGTAATCTTTTGATTTTTAATCCTGATGCTGTTGTCTATCATTATAGGCCGAATACACTTGGGCGGTTTTGTAAAATGATGTTCAATTACGGCAATGCCCAGGGTTTTTTGGTTAAGAAATATGGATTATTTAGAAAGATTCATTACGAACCCATTATTCTTATTATGATTATAATTTGCCTCGGCATTTTAATAGCTTTAGGCATTGGTCATATTTTTTTCTTTAGCCTGATTCTGCTTCCGTTCTTCTTAATCTATTTTTATACCAGAAGACGGAGGGTTCCTTTATTATTTTTGTTGGTACTTGTTTTTTGGAATGCCGGGTTTTTTGTAGAATTGCTGAGTCAAGGAAATGAAAAGTAAAATTTCAATTTAAATAATGTCGGTAGTTTAAAAAAATAAAAATTATAAAATTATGAAAGTTTTACAAACACCTCCAAGATTTTATCCTCGTAAAGGCGGCATAGAGGAAGCCTCATTTTATTTAAGTAAAGAATTGGCTAAAAGGGGGCACAATGTAAAAATTATATGTGCCGATGAACCTTCTGTGGGAGATCTAATAATTGAAAGCATAAAGGTGCGAAGAATTTCCTATATAGGTAAGATTTCCAACACTAATATTACTCTTTCCTTGGGCAAAGAATTACTAAAGGAAGAATTTGATGTTATTCATACCCATTTACCTCACCCTTGGAGTGCAGATATAAGCGCAGCTGTTTCTTTTATAAAAAACAAACCATTATTTTTAACTTATTATAATGATATTACAGGAAATGGCATAAATAAGTTTATTGCTGATTTTTATAATTTTACTGCGTTAAAATTTTTGTTAAAAAGAGCGCACCGAATATTTATAGCCCATAAAAATTATTATAAAAGTTCGCCTTTTTTGAAACCGTATATGAATAAAATTATTGTAACTCCTTTTGGGGTGGATTTGGAGAAGTTTAAACCTTCAACTTTAGCCAAGGAAGATAGTAATATTGTTTTTTTCTTAAGTAGATTAGACAAATTTCATATTTATAAAGGTTTACATTATCTTTTATTAAGTGTGAAAAAGATTATTCAAAAGGTTCCTTTAAAATTATATATAGGCGGAGATGGAGACTTATTAGATTATTATAAAGAATTCGTTAGAGAAAATGGTTTAGAAAAAGTGGTACATTTTTTAGGGTTCTTAGATGATAAGCAATTGGTTAGACATTATAGTCTATGTGATGTTTTTGTTCTTCCTTCAATTTCCTCCACTCAAGAGGGTTTTGGATTAGTAGCATTAGAGGCTATGGCTTGTAAAAAACCTGTTATAGTTACAGATATTGTAGGCGTGGCCGAAGATGTTAAAAAGTATAATGCTGGAATAGTAGTTTCGCCAAAAAATGTAGAGGAATTATCTAAAAACTTAGAGTACCTGCTTTTAAATAAAAATAAATGTGAAGAAATGGGAATAAACGCTTATAATTTAGTTAAAAATAAATATACCTGGGAAAATCACTGTAATATAGTAGAGAATGAATATAAAAAGGTGTGTAGAGTTTAACTAAGATGAGAATTGGCTTGGACGCTTACCCTCTTACCAGAGGCATAAAAGCAGGCATAAGTTATTATACCCATCATATGGTAAGAAACATACTTGATATTGACAATAAGAACGAGTATTTTTTATACACACCTCTAAGCAGAAAAGTTGATTTATCATATCCAAATTTGCACTTTCCTCCTATTTCAGACGCTAATTTGGTAAACAAATTCAGTACTTCATGGATGTTATTTAATGCTAAGCGCCGATTAAATAAAGATAAAATTGATATATTCTGGGGGACGCAGGGAATAATTCCTCCTAATCTTCCCGAATCCGTTAGAAGTTTGGTTACCATCCATGATTTAACATTTTATTTATATCCTCGCAGTATGGCATTTATCAATTACCTGATACACAAATTCCTCCTTAAAAAATCAATAGTTAATGCTCAAAAAATTATAGCTGATTCTTATGCCACAGCAAATGATTTAAAGAATATTTTTGAAAATGAAAATATCAAAGAAAAAACATCTGTTGTTTATTGTGGCATAGACAGCAAATTCAAACAATCTGACAAAGCACTTACCATAGAATATCTTGTGCCTAAGTTCAATATATCAAGGAAATTTATTTTATATGTAGGAACTGTAGAGCCGCGGAAAAATATCGTCGGCTTACTAAAAGCATTTAAAATTTTAAAAACGAAATATATGATTCCACATCAGCTTCTTTTGGTAGGGCCAAAAGGGTGGAAAACCGCTCAAATAATTAAAATTTATAGAAAGTTTTCTTTCAGGGAAAATGATGTTAAGTTTTTAGGATATGTTGGGGAAAATGACCTTGTCAGGCTTTATGGGGGAGCGGATTTGTTTGTTATTCCTTCTTTTTATGAGGGTTTTGGCATGCCTCCTCTGGAAGCTATGGGTTGCGGGCTACCTGTTGTTGCTTCTAATATAGCCATATTTAGAGAAGTTTTAGGTGAAGCGGCATTATTGGTAGACCCTTTAAATTCTGGAGAGATAGCCGAATGTATATATAAGGTATTAAGTGATAATGAATTGAAAATAGGGTTGGTTCAGAAAGGATTTAAAAGATCAAAAATGTTTTCATGGAAGAGTTCGGCAGAGAAGATGTTAGAGGCATTTGATTCTATAAAGCCAGAATATAGCAGGATGCCATGATTTCCTCTGCGTACTACTTGTTTTATCAGGTCTGTACTCATGATATCTTCGCTGTACTTGACTATTGGCAGGACATATAGTATACTTATAACTGCTTTTGTTGTTTTAAGATAAAGCAATTTCATTAAGGGAAGAAACTTAGAGCGCAGAAGCATCCGTCCGAGGTGGATTTCTATAGTCACCTCAAAGAAGGAATTTGGCCCGAAACATCGGAGTCCTATTCAATGGAGGAAATTAGAATGAAAAGATTTTTTAAGAGTTTGGCGCTCGTCCCGCGCGGCCTGAAATATAAGATGCTTATTATATTTTGCCTAACATCCATTGTCCCTATTTTAGCTCTTCTTTATATTGTTTCTACTTATGTTTTTCCCATTACAGAGACGTTGGGTAATTTAATGCTTACTATCGGTTTAAGCATGTTTATCGCTGCCCTTGGTTTTGTTTTAGCTAATAATATAATTAATTCCATTGTCAAAATGGCAAAAGATGTCAGGGGTTTAGCTAATGGTCAAACCATGCTTGCCGGACTGGAGACAGAAAGAGAAGATGAAATCGGCGATTTGGGCAAAAGCCTTAATTTATTAAATTCCCGCTTAAATCAAAATATGGGCGAGCTGAAGTCTTATGAGCAGAAAATTAGAGAAATAAATATGGAAATCAACAAAAAGGTCCTGGCCCTATCAACGCTCTTTCAAATAGGCAACATAATATCTTCCACGGCAGATTTAAATGTAATTTTACAATTTATTATTGAAAAAGCTTATGGGCTGGTAAAGAGCGATAAGGCTTTTTTGATGTTAATGGAGGAGGAATCAAAAGAATTTGTAGTTAAAGCCATGCACAACATAAAAACCGAAGACGTTGATAATATAAAAGCGAAGGCCGGAGAAGGTGCTTTCGGTAAAATAGTTACAGCAAATAGAACATTTATCGTAGATGCTTCTCATAAGCCGCCTGATGATTTTAGGAATTTTTTATCAAAACACGGATTGAAGAATATAATCATGGTTCCTGTAATAATGAGATTAAAACCCATTGGCTTAATTGCCTGCGGCAATAATTTTAATGATTTTTCCTACGAGAAAGACGATATAGAATTAATGGGTGTTTTTGCAAAACAGGCTTCCATAGCTTTTGAAAATGATAAATTACTACAAAAAACAGAGCAACTTTCCGTTAAGGATGACTTGACCGGTCTTTACAATATAAATTATTTTAGAACAAGGTTTGAAGAAGAGATTCAAAGGGCCACGGCATATCAACGACCCTGTTCATTAATTTTAATGGGAATAGATGGCTTTAAAAATTATTACGCCAAGAACGGAGAAATAGCCAGCAGCGCCGTATTAAAAAAGATAGCTCAAATTTTAGAAAATAGCGTTGAGCAAGTTGATAGAGTTGCGCGTTTTTCCGACAATGGGTTTGCTATTATTTGTCCGGAGAAAAATAAAGTGGAAGCTTTGGCGCTTGCAGAGAACATACGAAAGGAAATAGAAAAATTCAAATTCTCTCACGTCGAAGACCAGCCGGGGGGAAAGATTACTATTAGTGCCGGCATAAGCGCTAACCCGCTAGATGGTATTAGCCCCGATGAATTAACTAATAAAGCGAGTGAGCGCCTTGAGCAGGCCAAGGCAGAAGGCAAAAATAAAGTTGTGATTTAAGTAAAGCTCAGACTTACGTTTCAGCCATAGGCTGACCCGCCTCTGGCGGGGGCATGCACTGAAGTAAGCTATGCGTTCATTGAAGGAGATAAAAAATGCTCAAAATTAAGGACTTGCTTGAAATAGCAGTGAAAAGAAAAGCTTCCGACCTGCATATCACCGCTTACAATCCGCCCGCTATAAGAATTGATGAAAAAATAATTCCTTTAGATGAAAAAGCCCTCAGCCCGAAAGAAAGCAAGGAGCTTTGTTATAGCCTGCTTTCCGAATCTCAAATTACCAAATTTGAAAAAGATTGGGAATTGGATATGTCGTTCGGCTGGAGCAAGGTGAGTCGTTTCCGGGTCAATGTATATTTACAAAGAGATAATGTTCAGAGTGCCATCAGGATCTTACCGTATAAAATGATGAGTTTTGAGGAATGCGGTTTACCCCTCGATGTAGCTACTAAATTCTGCAGAATGCCCAGAGGCCTGGTGCTGGTTACCGGAGCAACCGGCAGCGGCAAATCTACCACCCTGGCGGCTATGATTAATTATATTAATAGTGAAAGATGTTGTCATATTATAACTGTTGAAGACCCCATTGAATATGTGCATGAAAACAAAAAGGCCATTATTGACCAGCGTGAGATAAACGCAGACACTCATTCTTTCACTCAGGCCTTAAAGCACGTTTTGCGCCAGGACCCGGATGTAATTATGGTTGGCGAGATGAGAGACCTTGAAACCATTGAAGCTGCTTTAAATATTGCCGAAACAGGTCACCTGGTTTTTGCCACCTTACACACTTCAGATAGCACCCAGACTATGAATAGAATTATAGATGTTTTTCCTGCCTATAAGCAGCAACAGGTACGCACTCAACTTTCTTTTGTCCTTATAGGGGCATTTTGCCAACAGTTAATTCCAAAGGCCGGCGGAGAAGGCAGGGTGCTGGCCACCGAGGTTATGGTTGCTAACACTGCTATAAGAAGTCTTATAAGAGAACAAAAACAGCATCAGATTTATTCAGTTATTCAGACCGGTCAGCGCGAAGGCATGAAGACGTTGAATCAGTCGCTGTGCGAGCTTTACCAGAAAAAACTTATCAGCCGCGAGGATGCTTTAGGCAGAACACTTAATCCCCAGGAACTGAGTCGACTTATTGACAAAAAGTGAGACATTATGGAACCAGGTAAAAGAGTTATCTCTAAGCAACTTGGCCAGCTATTGGTAGAAAGAGGCCTTATAGATAAAAAGCAGTTACAAATTGCCCTTGATATACAGAAGAAAGAGGGCCACTTAATAGGCCAGATACTGGTGAAACTGAGTTTTGTTTCTGAAGAAGATATAGTGGAAGCACTTACCACTCAGTATGGATACCCTTATCTGCCTCTTGAGAATTATGAAATAGATAAGTCTCTCCTAAATATTATACCCGCCCAGGTGGTAAGGCATTACTATTTAATTCCCATAGATAAAATTGCGAATATCCTGACCATAGTTATGGCAGACCCTTTAAACGCTTTTGCCATTAAGGACATTGAACAGATGACTAAAATGAAGGTTGAAGTTTTTGTAAGTACTGTTACTGATATTAAAAAGTCCATAGAAAAATGTTATGGCAAGTTCCCGGGGGTATTAAAGAAAGAAACGGAAGAAAACAAACTTTCTAAAGCTGATTTTGCAACTGCAGCCAGGGAAAAATTGAAAAAAGAGGCGGAAGAAGAAAAAAAAGATACCGGTGTTTGATTATTATGGTAAAAAGTTTTAAAGACAGGTTAATTGATATTCTTATAAAAGGGAAACTTATTACCGAGAAGCAATTGCAGGAGGCCCTGGGAGTTCAGAAAAAGAAAGGGGGCCGTCTGTCTGAGATTTTAATTGGCCTGGGTTTTGTTGCTGAAAAAGACCTTAAGGTTATTTTAAGTGAAAGCTTAGAGATACCGCCTATTAATCTGGCCAGGATTAAGATTGAGAAAAGCACCCTTGATTTTATCCCGCAGCGTATAGCCAAATTTTATCAACTTATTCCCATTTCTAAAATTAGAAATACGATTACGGTTGCTATGGCCGACCCCTTAAATGTTTTTGCCCTTGATGATATAAATACACTTACCGGCTTTAAAGTCAGGCCGGCTATCGCCACTCAGAAAGAAATAAAGTCTGCCATAGATCGATATTACGGCGAGGAAACTAAAGTAGCTCTTGATGGCATTATAAAGGATATAAAAGAATCGCAATTGGAGATGATAACCGCAGATAACGAAGAAGGTTTGATCGATACTTCTACCTTGATGCAGATGGTTGAGGAGACCCCGGTGGTTAAAATAACCAGTTTGATACTGGCAAACGGGGTAAAAAATAATGCCAGCGATATAATGATAGAGCCGTTAGAAGAAAAAGTCCGCGTGAGATTTAGAATTGACGGTGTTTTACAGGAACAGGAATCGCCTCCCAAATCCCTTCATAATGCTATTATTTCAAGAATCAAAGTTATCTCCGATTTAGACATAGCTGAGCGCCGGCTGCCGCAGGACGGACGGTTTAAAGCGAAAATTCTAAATCGCGAGGTTGATTTTAGAGTTTCAGTATTGCCCTCGAGCTTAGGAGAAAAAGTGGTATTGAGAGTTCTGGATAAAGGCGCTGTAACTCTTGATATCGAAAAGTTGGGTTTTGATGAAGCTTCTTTAAAAATTATAAAGAATATGGCCTTAAAACCTCATGGCATGATTTTAATTTGCGGCCCTACGGGTTGCGGAAAGACCACTACTCTTTATTCTATTTTGCGCTTAATACATACTCCGGATAAGAATATAGTTACCGTTGAGGATCCGGTAGAGTTTCAACTTGACGGTGTAAATCAGGTAACAGCCAATCCGGAAATTAAACTTACTTTTGCCAATGCCCTGCGTTCCATCTTGCGCCAGGACCCGGATGTAATTATGATTGGAGAAATGCGCGATTTTGAAACTATAGATATTGGCATTAAATCTGCTCTGACCGGTCATCTTGTTTTAAGCACTCTTCATACTACCGATGCCCCGGGCAGCATTGTGCGCATGATTAATATGGGAGTTGAACCCTTTTTGATTACTTCTTCGGTTTTACTGATAGCTTCCCAGAGGCTGGTAAGAGTTTTATGTGAGAATTGCAAGGAAAAATATGAAGCCAGCGCTTCTATGAAGGAAGAACTTAATTTGCCAGGAAATGAAAAGATATTTTTTTATCGCGCGAAGGGTTGTAATAATTGCGGTCAAACAGGTTATAAGGGAAGGCTTGGCATAATAGAGGCAATGTCGCTTACATCTAAACTTGAAGATTTGATTATGAATAAGGCTGCCGAATCCCAGATTAAAAAACAGGCCAGAATGGATGGGATGATAACTTTAAGGGAAAACGGACTAGCCAAAGCAAGGCAGGGCTCAACCTCATTGGAAGAAGTCATACGGGTAACGGCTCCTGATCAACCTTTAGTGAGCAAATAATTTATGGAACGAAGTGAACATAAATTATATATGTGAATTAAACCCCACACCCAGCTGATTGCTGAGTGTGGGATATCTCTGTTAGTTTTTAAACAATTAAAACACAACCCTATTAACTTAATTATTTTGTCAACTGGGTGTGGGGTTAAATTCGGACTTATAAGTTGCCTCGCTTCACTCCGCAACTTATGTCCTCATTTAAAATGCCAAAACCAATTTTAAAGAAAAAACTTCAGGAAATTCTTATAGAAGGTAAGCTAATTGGCCAAAAAGACCTTGACTCAGCCCTTAAAACACAGAGGGAAAAAGGAGGAGCTTTAAGTAAAATTTTAGTTGAGCAGGGCGCTATTTCCGAGCAGGAATTAATGCTTGCATTGGGTAAGCAGTTAGGTATCCCGCCGCTTAATTTATTTAAAGTTAAGATAGATAAAGAGGTAGTAAAATTAATACCCCCGCATGTAGCCCGCCATTATCAGTTGATAGCTGTTTCTAAAATTGGCAAGACTATCACCGTGGCTATCGCCGACCCCTTAAATATTTTTGCCTTAGATGATATTAAGGTTTTAACCGGTAAGGATGTCAGGACTATTTTGGCTACCTCAAGTGATATTAAAAAGGCTATAGAAACATATTATGCGCCCCAGCAAGAAAAGATTATGGAGGTGCTTGAAGAGTTCAGACAAGAAGATGTGGAAGTTATTGCCGAGAGGGAAGAAATTGACGCAGAAGAATTAGCAAAGTCCAGCAAAGAAGCCCCTATAATTAAGATGGTCAATTTGATATTAATCGAGGCCCTGCGCAGGCGCGCTTCCGATATTCATATTGAACCTTACGAAAATAAATTGAGAATTCGTTATCGCATTGACGGTGTTTTGCACGAAATTCTTAACCCGCCTAAAAAAATCCAGAACGCCATTTTAGCAAGATTAAAAATTATGTCAGGATTAGATATAACCCAGAGACGTCTTCCGCAGGACGGACGTTTTAAGATTAAATGTGAGGAGAAGGAAATAGATTTTAGAGTTTCGGTTCTGCCAATACAATTTGGTGAAAAGATAGTTTTGAGAGCCCTGGATAGATCGAGTTTATCTGTAGGCCTTGATAAACTGGGATTTTTACCCCAGCCCCTTAAGACTTTTAAAGAGGCTATCTCAAAGCCATACGGGATGATACTAGTTACCGGTCCCACCGGAAGCGGAAAATCAACCACTTTATATTCGATAGTAAATCAGTTAAATATCCCCGAACGCAACATTATCACAGTTGAAGACCCTGTAGAGTATCAGGTGGAAGGCGTTACCCAGGTTCATGTAAAACCGGAAATTGGTTTAACTTTTGCCAATGCCCTGCGTTCTCTGTTGAGGCAGAGCCCGGATGTAGTTATGATTGGAGAAATACGTGATTACGAGACTGCCGATACAGCTATTAAGGCCTGTTTGACCGGTCAGTTGATTTTAAGCACCTTGCATACCAATGACGCCGCCGGTGCAATTACCAGGTTAATCAATATGGGAGTTGAGCCTTTTTTAGTGGCCTCGAGTTTAATTCTAACCTGTGCCCAGAGGCTCTGTCGTAGAATATGCGAAGGATGCAAAGAACCTGTTAAAGTTACACAATCTATTTTTGATCAGCTTGGTATCAAAGAAGATGTAAAGAAAATTGCTTTTTATAAGGGAAGAGGATGTAAGCACTGCAATCAAACCGGTTATTATGGGCGCATGGGAACCCTGGAAACCCTGGCTATAAACGATGAGATAAGAGGCATGATACTGGATAAGGTTCCCAGTGATAAAATAAAAGAATATGCTGTTAAGAAAGGAATTATGCATACTCTTAGAGACAATGCACTTGAGAAAGCCAAAAGGGGCTTAACTACCCTGGAAGAAGTAATAAGAATAACTACGGAGTAGAGACGCAATGCCTAAATTTAAATTTGTTGCCAAGAATCAACAAGGGCAAACTGTTAGTGAGACTGTTGAGGCCAAGAGCGAAGAGGCCCTCATTGATTCTTTAAGAAAGAAACAATTAATTATAATTTCTGTTGCACCTCTCACTGCCAAGGCTTTTAGCTTTTCTTCTAATTTGTCCTTTGGCAAGAAGGGCGTAGGCATTGATGATTTAGTTGTTTTTTCAAGACAATTGGCCACCATGGTTGATGCGGGCCTGCCTATTGTGCAGGCACTCGATATACTTGGCGAACAAATTGAGAAAAAGCATTTTAAGACTATTATATTGGAGGTTAAAAAAGACGTTGAGACCGGTTCAAGTCTTTCCGAAGCCCTGGCTAAACATCCTAAAGTTTTTTCTGAGTTGTTTGTAAATATGGTTGGCGCAGGAGAGGCAAGCGGTATGCTCGATGAAATTTTAGACCGCCTGGCTGTTTATCTTGAGGCCACCAGCAAGTTAATCAAGAAAGTTCGCTCAGCTCTTGTTTATCCGGCGGCTATTATAGTTATGGCAACTCTTATAACGCTTTTTCTGCTAATTAAAGTGGTGCCAACCTTTAAGGGTATTTTTGAGGGTTTTGGGGGGGCATTGCCTGTTCCAACCTTAATATTGCTTAAAATAAGCGATACGCTCAGGCGCTTTTTCCCTATTGTTTTTGGGATTACAGCTATAATCGGATTTATATTTTTTAGGTACATCAAAACGCCCGCAGGCAGATTGCAATTTGATACTTTTATGTTAAAAATTCCTATTCTCGGAAAAGTCCTGCAAAAGGTAGCTGTTTCACGTTTTTCAAGGACCTTGAGCACGCTTACCAAAAGCGGGGTTTCAATCCTAACTGCTCTTGAAATAGTAGGCAAGACAAGTGGTAACAAGGTCATTGAAGTGGCAGTAAATAAAACCCGCGATGCCATTAAAGAAGGTGAGAGTATAGCTACTCCCCTCACTAAAGCGAAGGTTTTCCCGCCAATGGTGGTAAGGATGATTTCAGTTGGCGAGCAGACCGGTTCGCTGGAAGAGATGCTTTCTAAAATCGCCGATTTTTACGATGCGGATGTAACTACTACCGTTGATGGCTTGACTTCTTTGATAGAGCCGGCGGTGATGATATTTTTGGGCCTGATTATCGGTTCGATTGTGGTAGCTTTGTATATGCCTATATTTAAAATAGGAGAGTTGATTCAGTAAAGAAGAGAGAATAGGCAGGAAAAAGGCATCTGTCCCCTTTTCTTGCTGATGGCTTTTTTTATGCCTATCTTGACAAATTGGTATTTAGCAGGTATACTTTATTTGTAGAGTGAGCAAAATTTAAAAAAAGGAGGTGAAAGAAAATGCTTATGTTCAGAGGAAGAAAGGGTTTTACCCTCATTGAAATGATGATAGTTATTGCCATTATTGCACTTTTAGCTACTATTGCTATTCCTAACTACATTAATTTTCAGAAGAAGGCTAAAACCGCTGAAGCCAAAACCAATCTTGGCGGCATCAGGACTTGCGAAGAGGCCTATCGTGCCGAGAAAGACACATACATCAATTGCGCTGCCTGTCCGTCTACTGCTCCGGGAGCTACAGGTGGAGCTTGGGATGCCGGCGCTACAAGCAACTGG
>CAYUDR010000032.1:0-11476 GCA_964443705.1 uncultured Planctomycetia bacterium
ATGTTTACCGGCGGAGCCATGCAACGGTTGACTATTCTTGCCCTGGGGATTATGCCTTATATTTCTGCCTCGATTATTTTGCAGCTCTTAACAGCTGTTATCCCGCAATTGGAAAAATTGGCCAAAGAACCCGATGGTCGGCAAAAGATAACTCAGTATACACGCTACGGCACGGTTATTTTATGTATTATTCAGGCTTTCTTTATAAGTATGTGGCTTGAAAACCCCGCGCATTTTCAAGGATTAAAAATTGTCAATTTCCCTGGTTGGGGTTTTCGTTTTTTAACAGTAGTTACCCTGACCACAGGCACTATGTTTATAGTGTGGTTGGGAGAAATGATTACAGCCAAGGGGATAGGAAACGGCATTTCATTAATAATAACGGCCGGTATTATTTCCAGAATGCCGGCTGCCTTTTCCCAACTTATAAAGCTATTAGCTCCTTTTCATCCTGAGCAGCGCCAGATTGAACCTTTAACGCTTATTGTAATGGTGGTGTTGCTGGTGGGCGTTATAGTTTCGGTCATTTTAATTACCCAGGGACAGAGAAAAATTCCTGTTCAATATGCCAAGAGAGTTATTGGCAGAAAAATTTACGGAGGCCAGTCAACCTATATTCCTTTAAGAGTGAATATGGCAGGTGTAATTCCTATAATTTTTGCTCAGTCGTTAATTTTATTCCCGGCCACCATAGCTGGTGTTATTCCATCACAGATATTTAAAACTTTTGCCTCCTGGCTGGTGAGAGGTCAAGGGTTATATACTGTTTTATACAGTTTATTGATTATATTTTTTACTTATTTTTATACAGCTATTGTATTTAATCCCCACGATGTGGCACAGAATATGAAACGTTACGGTGGTTTTGTGCCGGGTATAAGACCCGGCAAACCCACGGCCGAATATTTTGATTATATTATGGGAAGAATTACTTTGCCCGGCGCTATATTTCTGGCTTTTATTGCCGTCTTTCCTGATTTTGTAGGCGCGGGCTTAGGAATTCCGCCGCTGGTAGCAAGTTTTATGGGTGGCACCGGTATTTTAATTATTGTGGGAGTAATGTTAGATACCATGCGTCAGATAGAATCTCAGCTTCTTATGCGCCATTATGAAGGATTTATGAAGAGAGGGCGCTTGAAGAGCAGGCGGTGAAAAAGCAGAAGTTAGAATTTAGGATTTAGGAAAAAGAAAAAACTTAATCCTGAATATTAAAAGGAGTTGATTTTTGAGAATAATTTTACTCGGGCCTCCAGGTGCCGGCAAAGGTACTCAAGCACAATTAATTTCTAAGAGATTTGATATACCCCATATCTCAACAGGTGATATTTTGCGGGAGGCTATAAAAAATAAAAAGCCGGTAGGCCTAAAAGCCAAAACTTATATGGAAAAAGGCGAGTTGGTTCCGGATGAAGTTATGAATAAGATTGTAACTTTAAGATTAAAAGAATCTGATTGCGATACGGGTTTTATATTAGACGGTTATCCGAGAACAAAAACGCAGGCTCTGAAATTAGATGATGCTCTTTCTCAAATACGCCAAAAAATAGAGTTCGTTTTTTATTTTGAAACCTCAACAGATGTCATAATAGAAAGATTGAGCGGAAGAAGGATTTGCAAGAATTGCCATGCAGTTTATCATATTAAAAATATGCCGTCCCGCCAGGCAGGTGTTTGTGATAAGTGTGGAGGAGAGCTTTATCAGAGGCCTGATGATAAAAAAGAGACTATCAAGAACCGGCTTGAAATCTATGGCCGACAAACCGAGCCCTTAATTAACTATTATCAGAAACTGAACAAACTTACTAAAGTGAATGGAGACCTGGCAGCTGAGAAATTATTTGAAGTATTGCTTAAGATTTTTGCCGGGAGAAAAAATGAATGATTCACATAAAATCTCAAAAAGAAATTACGGCTATTGAATATGCCGGCAGAATTCTTGCTCAGGCATTTGAAAAATTAATACCGATAGCAAAGGAAGGTATAAGCACCAAAGAATTAGATGCGGAAGCCGAAGAATTTATTAGAAAGAAAGGCGCAAGACCCGCTTTTAAAGGTTATAGGGGATTTCCGGCAAGCGTTTGTACATCTATAAATGAAGAGATAGTCCACGGCATACCTTCTGATCGCAGACTTAAAAATGGTGATTTAATAAGCATAGATTTGGGCGTGGAGAAAGACGGTTTTTTTGCTGATGCTGCATTAACGTTAGGGGTTGGGAAAATAAGAAAGGCCGCTCACAATTTAATTAAAATTGCCCAGCTTTCTCTTTTAAATGGCATTGCAAAGGCGCGGCCAGGAGAAAGAATTTCAGATATTTCTCATTCTATAGAGCAAACTGCGCATAGAGGAAATTTTAGCGTTATCAGGGAATATGTAGGACACGGTATAGGCACAGAGCTTCATGAAGAACCGCCTGTACCAAACTATGGTAAACCCCATAGGGGTCCGCGTATTAAAAAAGGCATGGTCTTAGCTATAGAGCCAATGCTTTGTGTGGGTTCCTGGAAGACGGAAGTGCTTAAAGATGGATGGACCGTGGTTACTAAAGATAGAAAACTCTCGGTTCATTTTGAGCATACGGTTGCTGTTACCGATAGCGGCCCGAGGATATTAACTTTATGGAAAAAGAAGAACCTATTACAGTAGAGGGCACAGTAGTTAAGGCGCTGCCCAACGCTATGTTCAGGGTGGAACTTGAACAAGGACATAAAATTCTCGCCCATGTTTCTGGCAAGATGAGAATGCATTTTATCCGGATTTTACCCGGAGATAAAGTCAAGGTTGAGCTTTCTCCTTATGATTTATCGCTAGGTAGAATAGTTTATAGAAGTAAATAGTTCACAGAAGAGAACAAAAAGTATTTACTTGCTGGAAGACAAAAAGAAAGAGCGACAATAATAAATTTATTTAAGGAATAAAAACAATGAAAGTTAGGCCATCGATTAAAAAAATATGCCCCCGCTGCAAGATAGTTAAAAGAAAAGGTGTTCTAAGAGTAATTTGTTCAAATCCTAAACATAAGCAAAGACAGGGCTGAAAAACAGAAAACAGATAAAAGAAAATTCTGACTTCTGTCTTCTGATTAAGGGGAGGTTATAAAAGTGCCTAGAATAGTTGGCGTAGACATACCCAAAGAAAAAAGAGTAGAAATTGCTTTAACTTATATTTATGGCATAGGGCGTTTTGTTTCTAATAAAATTCTTAAGTCCGCTGGCGTCAACCCCAGCACAAAGGCAAAAGATTTAAAAGAAGAAGAAATTTCGCGCATAACAAGCATAATTCAGAAAGATGTTAAAGTTGAAGGGGAATTAAGAAGAGAAATAAGTTCCAATATTAAGAGATTGATAGATGTTGGTTGTTATAAAGGCATAAGGCATAGGAGAAGTTTGCCTGTCAGGGGCCAGAGGACCAGCACCAATGCCAGGACACGAAAAGGGCCGAAAAGGACTGTGGGGATAAAAAGAAAAGGAAAGATTCAGACCAAACCCGGAGCATAAAATAATTGGAGTAAAATATGGCAAAGGAAAAAAAGACAAAATCCAAAAAGAAAATAAACAAAAATATACCTAAAGGCATTGCGCATATCCAGGCAACTTTTAACAACACCGTTGTCACTATAACAGATGAACAAGGAAATACTGTTTGTTGGTCTTCCAGCGGAAATGCTGGATTTTCAGGATCGAAAAAATCCACACCCTTTGCAGCCCAAATAACAGCTCGTACTGTTGCCAAAAAGGCCATTGACTGTGGTATGAAAGAGATTGAAGTATACGTTAAGGGTCCGGGCTCTGGAAGAGAATCGGCTATACGAGCTTTACAGGTAGCCGGTCTCAATATAACTTTAATTAAAGATGTTACTCCTGTTCCGCATAATGGATGTCGCCCACCCAAGAGAAGGAGGGTGTAGGGTAAAGTTAGCAGTTAGGCCGTGAGTGCCTATGGCAGGCAGGAATTACTGGTTATGGATTTGGAAAAATATTTATTATTTAAACTTGCAATTCTTACGACTAAAAGGAGAAAGTAATGGCAAGAAATATAGGCCCAGCATGTAAGTTATGCCGGCGCGAGGGCATGAAACTCTTTCTGAAAGGGAGAAAGTGTATAACTGAAAAGTGTCTTTTTAATAAAAGAAATTTTTTCCCCGGCCAACATGGGCAAACAACAACAAGAAGAAGAAAGCTCTCTAATTACGGCACGCAGTTAAGAGAGAAACAGAAAGTAAAAAGAATCTATGGAATTTTAGAAAAACAATTTAGAAATTATTTCAAAAAAGCCGCCAAGAGTAAGGGGGTTACAGGCCAGATTCTTTTACAATCACTTGAACGCCGAGTTGATAATGTGATTTTTCGAGGCTGTTTTGCCATTTCCAGAAAAGGAGCTCGCCAGCTCGTAGCCCATGGTTGTGTATTAATTAATGGGCACAGGGTTAATATTCCCTCATGCATTGTTAAGGAAAAAGATGAAATAGAAATTGTTAAGAAAGCTAATATAGTCAAAAAAGTTAAAGATATATACGAAGAAATAAAAGACAGAGGTGTACCGAGCTGGCTCGGTGTGGATATGAAAAATCTCAAGATACAAATTTTGAGATTACCTCAGAGAGAAGATATACAGATTCCAATTCAGGAACAGCTTATTATTGAATTATATTCTAAATAGAAGTTGCTGGAGCGACTTTTGATTATATAGATTAAAACTAGGTTGCGCAGATTTAAAGGATATTGGAAAATTATCTGTGTAACCAAATTTTTGATATTTTCCAGTGAGAACTAAATAAAAAGTCGGAGGTATTATAGATGGGAGTCAGATGGAGAGGTTTTGAAGTGCCCAAGATGCTTGTGTGCGATGAGTCCACGCTCACGCCAGAATACGGTAAATTTATCGCTGAACCCTTTGAGCGGGGCTACGGAGCAACTTTGGGTAATGCTCTTAGGCGTGTGCTTATTTCTTCGATTGAAGGTGCAGCTGTAACTTCGGTTAAGATAGAAGATGCTTTGCATGAATTTGCCAGTATTCCCGGAGTAGTTGAAGATGCGGCTCAGATAATTCTCAATATAAAAAAATTGGTTTTGAGATCTCATTCTCGAGAACCAAAAATTATATCTTTGCGTATTCAAAAAAAGGGAGAAGTAACAGCCAGAGATATAATTACAGATGAAACAGTGGAAATTCTAAACCCGGACATGCACATTCTCACCATTAACAAGAATGTTAAGTGTAATATTGACATGGAAGTCAATAGGGGCAGGGGTTATGTTACGGCTGAGAGCAATAAAAAAGAAAACCAGCCAACCGGTTTTATTGCCATAGACTCAGTTTTTTCGCCTGTCAGAAGGATTAATTTTGATGTAGAGGATACGCGTATCGGTCAGGTTACGGACTATGACAAATTAATATTGGAGATATGGACCAATTCGAGTATAAGCCCCAAGGAAGCACTTATCTATGCTGCCAATATTCTTCAAAGACACCTGGATGTTTTTGTTAATTTTGGTAAGCTTCCCGATGAAGAAGAAATTAAGGATAAAACGTCTGAAGAAGAAGAATTAGAAAAAAGGCTCAAGACGCCGGTTTTAGAACTTGAATTATCAGTAAGAAGTGCTAATTGTCTTAGAGAAGCGAAAATAAAAACCGTTGGTGATTTAGTTAAAAGAACCGAACAGGAAATGTTAAAATATAGAAATTTTGGCAAAAAATCATTGAACGAAATTGGCGACATTATGAAAAAGATGAGTTTGCAGTTTGGTATGAAACTTGGAAAGAAGAAGAAAACGAAGACATAATTTAGCGATCCTTAAAAGAGAATGAGCTAAACAACATGTCTGAATTTACCTGATGGATTTGGGAATCATAAGATTCTATGTCGGTGAGTGAGAATTTCCCTAAAGTTACACCGAGGTTATTGAAGGAGATATTATGAGACACAGCAGAAGAACAAAGAAATTTGATAGGCACTCCTCTCATAGACAGGCTATGCTAAAAAATTTAGCCAAAAACTTGCTTATTCATCAAAAGGTTAAAACTACGCTTGCAAAAGCTAAGGAAGGGCGTAGGTTAATAGAAAAATTAATTACATTGGGAAAAAAAGACACAGTGAATAATCGCAGGTCGGCTTATGTTTATATTCAAGATAGAAAGCTTATTAAAAGTCTTTTTGAAGATATAGCGCCTTTATTTAAAAATCGCCCCGGAGGTTACACCAGGGTTCTAAAAACCGCAAATCGAAATGGCGATGGAGCTCAGATGGCAATATTGGAATTGGTGGTTAAAAGCAAGGCTCCAAAACTTGTAAAGCCAGAAGTTAAGGTGGCCAAAGAAGAAAAGAAAGTTTCGTCCGCAACAAAAGCACCTCAAAAGGAAAAACCTAAAATTAAACCGAAACCGGTTGAAAACGAAACTCCCAAGCCAAAAGAAAAGAAAAGAGGTTTTGTCTCAGGTTTAAGAAAATATTTTGGTGGTAGGAGAAAAAACCTACCTCGTTAAAAAGTTCGTATATGAGCCTTCCTTATAAATAATCTGCACTCATTTATCAGAAGCAAATTCCTCTATAACTTCAATGGAACTTATGCTAGGTTTTGCCTTGCACGTGCAAGCCTTGCACATTGCGATTCAAGGTCCAATGTGAGTCTGGAATTTGATTTTTACTCAAGACCTTGCAGATTAAGGCCTTTTGATGTATAATAAAAACCGAAAAAGGAGTAATAAAAATGGCCGGCAAAATACCCCCCCTGGTTAATTTTTTGATTGAAGATAAGCTCCTTACACAAGAGAAACTCAACACTTTACTCATAAAACAGAAAGAACTGAATTTAACTATATATGACCTATTAATCAAAGAGGGCATTGTATCCGAAGAACAAATTCTAAAGACCCTCTCGAAGCATTTAGACCTACCTTTTATAAAAATCACACCTCAGGAAATAAAGGCCGAGATAGTTAAAAAAGTGCCTGCCAAAATAGCCACACATTACAATTTTATGCCGCTTAGAGAAGAAACCGGCGTTATTGTTGTAGCCCTATATGATCCTCTAGATGTTATAGTTCAGGACGAAATACGTTTGTTTTTAAAGAAGGAAATAAGAATCGTCCTGGCTAAAAAAGATGAAATTTTACAAGCTATAAGAAAGTATTATGGTATAGGTGCAGATACAGTCGAGAGAATGATGGTTGAAAATCAGGATCTCGAAGTTTTGAGCAGAGAACAAAAAAGCGAGGAAGATATTCGCGATGAAACTATAGACCCTTCCGTCATAAAATTTGTTAATCAAATTTTAGTCCAGGCTATAAATGATAGAGCGACTGATATTCACTTTGAACCATATGAAGATGAATTTAGAATCAGGTATAGAATAGACGGCATTCTTTATAACATGGGCATTCCACCCACTATTAAACATTTTGAGTCTTCCATTGTCTCAAGGATTAAAGTAATGGCCAACCTTGATATTGCTGAAAAGCGCCTACCACAGGATGGAAAGATAAAGGCTAAAGTTGGCCATGATGAATTTGATTTAAGAATATCAATTTTGCCTACACCATTAGGCGAAAGTGTAAATATAAGAATTCTTTCAAGGAGTAGTTTATTTTTAGGATTGGAGAAACTCGGCTTGATAGGAAAAGATCTTGAAATTTTAAATTCAATTATTCAGCACCCGCATGGAATTATATTGGTAACCGGTCCTACTGGTAGCGGCAAGACTACTACTCTGTATGCAGCTTTGAGTAAAATTAATTCAACCGACAGAAAGATACTGACAATTGAAGACCCCATTGAGTATCAGCTTAAAGGCATAACCCAGATGCAGATTCAGCCGAAAATAGGACTTACTTTTGCTAACGGATTACGCTCTATGCTCAGACACGACCCTGATATAATGATGGTCGGTGAAATTAGAGATTTAGAAACAGCAGAACTTGCGGTCAGGACGGCCTTGACCGGGCATCTCGTTTTTTCTACCCTGCATACTAATGATGCAACAGGGGCTGTAGCCAGACTACTTGACATGGGGATTGAACCCTATTTGATTACTTCTTCTGTGGAGTGCATTATCGCTCAGAGGCTGGTGAGAATAATCTGTGATAGTTGCAAAGAAGAATATATTCCTGGTAAGGAGATACTTCTTGAGCTGCTTGATGAACAATCTCTCAATGTCAAAAAACCCAAATTTTACAGAGGAAAAGGTTGCGCAGCTTGTAAGTTTAGTGGTTATAAGGGCAGGAGTGCTATTTATGAAATATTAGTTATAAATGATGATATTCGCCAGTTAATTATGGAACGTACTCCTTCAAATATAATCAAGCAGAAAGCGGTATCTCTCGGGATGAAAACTCTTCGTCAGGACGGCCTTGTTAAAATTTTAAAAGGCATGACAACTCCGGAAGAAGTATTGAGAGTTACTCAGCAGGATATGGATATAGATATAAAAGGTAATCCAAGCTAAAAATATGCCTGTTTTTACATATAAAGCCAAAAAAAGCCCCACCGAGATAGTTACTGATGAAATTGAAGCAGAAGATCTCCACACCGCCATTTCGAAATTAAAAAAAGAAGGTCTTTTTCCTATTTTTGTAGAGAAGAAAGGAAAAGAAGCTTTTCATATTTCATCTATTTTAGTTTTCAAAAAGATTAGCTCCCAAGACATAAATATATTTATAAGACAATTATCTAGTTTAATTCACTCTGGTTTGGCGTTGGCGAAGGCGCTAAATTCTCTCAAGCGACAAACCAATAATAAATACTTAAAGTCCATCATTGAAAATTTAGAATCTCGAATACAAAAAGGCGAAAGTTTTCACAGCGCCTTAAGTAAGCATTCTGAAATTTTTTCGCCTTTTTTTATAAACATAGTTAGGGCAGGTGAAGCCAGCGGTATTTTAGACGAAACTCTTAAGAGATTAGCCGAGATGAGGGGCCGAGAAGAGGATTTAAAAAGCCAGCTGAGAAGCGCCCTGGCTTATCCTGTGTTGCTTATAGTGGTGAGCGTGGCGACCGTTTTTGTCTTGTTGACATTTATTATTCCCAAGTTTGTTGAGATGTTTGAAGAATTAGGTCAGGCGTTGCCGATTCCAACCCAAATATTGCTGGCTATAAGCAATTTGTTTAATAAGTTTTGGCCGATACTCCTGATAGTTATAGTAGTTATAATAGTAGCTTTTAAGCGATATGCCTCTAGCGAGAAAGGGGTGTTGTTGTTTGACAAAATTAAATTGAAGTTGCCTCTTTTAGGAGAAGTGCTTAGATACATTGAAATATCACGGTTTACAAGAACCCTGGGTATGCTTTTAAAAAACGGTATACCTATACTCGAGGCCTTAAGAGTTACTTCACGGACAACCACCAATAAAATTTTTGCAATAGAAGCTCAGCGTTTTTCTAAAGGCATCGAAAAAGGTAAAAAGCTTTCAGACCTTATAAAAGAGGATAAAGTTTTTCCTCCCGCCGTTACTGACTTAGTGGCTGTAGGCGAAGAGAGCGCAGAGCTTGAACAGATATTAATTGATATTTCCGAGTCTTACGAAAAGGAATCGCAGATGCGAATTAAGGCCTTGATGTCTATCTTAGAACCTGTTTTGATATTGATATTGGGTGCGGTGGTAGCATTTATTGTTATTTCGATGTTATTGCCTGTTTTTGAGATAGATATACTTTTGAAATGATGTCAGAATCAGAAGACATACCCTCACGGGCACAGGTGGGAAGAGAAGGCGGGGATTTAAGGAAAAGAAAAAGGGGGAAAAATGAAGAAAAGCAAAGCCAAAGGTTTTACCTTAATTGAATTAATGCTTGTTATCATTATCATCACGGCACTGGCAGCCGTTGTTTTTCCACGTTTTGTGGGCCGGGCACAACAGGCACGTGTCGCCGCTGCCACAACCGACATCAACAGCAATATTGCCGTGGCGCTTGACTTATATGAGATGGATAACGGTTTTTATCCCGCTGCAGAACAGGGGCTTGAGGCTTTGCGGGAAAAACCAGCCTCTTCACCGGTTCCCCAAAACTGGAGAGGCCCTTATATTAAGAAAAAACCAATTGACCCCTGGGGCAACCATTATGTTTATGTCAGTCCCGGGATGCATAATGAAGATTATGATTTGTATTCTCTGGGGCCGGATGGCGTTGAAAGCGGAGGTGATGATATAACAAATTGGGAAGAATGAAAGCCATTTGAAGCAGGATTTCAAACAACTTAAACAGAGCACTATCCGCCAGAGTGAAGCGTGGTGATAAAGAAACAAAAATTCAAGTATTTAAATTTTACGATGATGAATGGCAATGTTAAATTAAAAAAAACCGGGTTCACCTTAATAGAACTTTTATTGGTTATTGTAATTTTAGGTGTAATTTTAGCTGTTTTTTTGCCACTATCTACAAAATCCTTCCGCAGTTTGCAACTCCTGGATTCCACCAGAAATATAATATCTTTAATGAAATACCTGCAAAATAAGGCTATTCTTGAAAGAGAAACTTATAGCCTTGATTTTGATACCGCTATTTCCTGTTATTCAGTGAGTGTGAAGAGAAATGGGCATTTTGAGGAATTTAAAGAGATTAAGACCTCTTTGCTTTCAAAAAAGAGCTTGGGGCCGAGCTTGAAAATAGAATTGTTAGTTGTTAAACAGAAAAATTTTTTAGATAAGGAGAAGTCTTCCATTTGTTTTTATCCGGATGGAAGCATTGATGCCTCTGAGCTTATTTTAGTTAATTCTTTGGGCGAAAAAATTGCCATTAGAACCAGTCTTTGGGGCAAAATAGATATTATTAAAAAATAAATTGCAGGCCATGGATATTCCTATGCGGAGCGAGAAAAAAGGTTTTTTATTACTCGAGGTACTTGTGGCACTCACCATACTTTCTGCCGGAATTATAGGCGTAATTAAAGCTTATACCATATCTTTAAGAGCGCAGAGGCATGCTCGTTATCAAACTTCAGCTTTTCTCTTGGCTTCTAATCTCCAGACGGAAATAGAGATTGCCACCATAGAAGAACGCCAGGGTCAAATCTCAATGGGAGATAGACTCTTTGAGTGGAACATAGAAATTGAACCCACTTACACCGAAGATTTTAAAATGGTTTCGGCCAAAGTAAAATGGGCAGAACAATCGAAGGAATATGAGGCCTCTCTTTCTAATTTATATCTGAAGAGTTTTATAGATGAACTATTTGAAAAGTAATAAAAAGCAGAAATCCAAAGGTTTTATCCGGATTCCTCTATTTACGAGGAGATGTTGCGGACTGAAAAGGGCTGGGTTTACTCTTATAGAAATTCTGCTGGCGCTTTTAATCTTTACTATGATTTGCGGCAGCCTGTATTTTGGTATTCGCGTCGGGCTTAAATCTATTAAACGGGGAAGGGCAAGTTTTGAGGTTTTTCAGGAACTGAGAGTTTGTCTCAGGGAACTGCAGCGGGATTTAAGAAGTCTTTTCCCCAAAGAGATAAGTGGCTTGAAAATCTTTGAAAGCAGCGAGAATTT
>CAYUDR010000033.1:0-11424 GCA_964443705.1 uncultured Planctomycetia bacterium
TTATGCCTGCCCAATGTGTGGGTTTTGAAGATGCCGTTTTAGGGGTGGAGGCGGTGAAACGCGCTGGCATGAAATGCGTAGGCGTTGACCGTTACCAAGAACCACATAGATTAAAAAAAGCCGATATAGTCGTGAACGATTTAAGAGAAATAAATATTTCCAAATTAAAGGAGCTAATTTCTTCATGAAAGAGTTACACTCTGCTTATACCAACGATGATTTATGGATTATAAAAGAGACTAAGTGGGCAAAGCCCTTGCAGAATATTCGTGAATCCCAATTTGCCCTGGGCAACGGCTATTTAGGCACAAGAGGAGCATTGGAGGAGATTCCCTATGATGCTATGCCGGGAACCTATATAGCCGGCATATATGACAAGACGGCGGCGCAGGTTACCAAGCTGGTTAATTTACCCAATCCCTTTAATTTTAGATTTACTGTTGATGGAGAAAAAATGGATGTGGTGGCAATGGACGTTCTCTCACATAAGAGAAGTCTAAACATGAAAAAGGGGCTTTTAGTCCGCCATACTGTGTACCGGGATGTCGGAAAGCGGCGCTACGATTATCAATCGCTGCGTTTGGTATCTATGTATGATAAACATATAGGGGCCATGCAAATTGCCATTACCGCTCTTGATGGTAATTGTGAGATAGATGTCGACACCGGAATAAATACATCTGTTTACAACAGTGGTGTTCTTTCGGAAGGACGCAAAAGGCATTTCAGGCTCAGAGAGGTAGGTCAGGCCAAAAATGCAGGATACCTGGCTGTGGAGACACTTGAGAGAAAGCACGTTATAATTTACTGGAGCGGATTTTACTATCAAAGAGATGGAAAGAAAAATTTTGCCAAAAATAACTTTTTTAAACTTAAATTGAGAAAAAACCAGACCGTAATTTTCACTAAGATTTTCTATGTGAAGGATTTTCCGGTAGATAATAAGTTATCAAAATATAAAAATCAGGCATGTAAAAAGTTTTGCAAGATTTTCTCTTCAAGCTTTGAGGATATACTTAAAAAACATGTTAATATCTGGACAAAAATGTGGCAAAAAGCAGATATTTTAATCGAAGGAGCGGCCAACTTACAACAGAATTTGCGTTTTAATATTTATCATATGCTTATTTGCGCAAATGAGGATGATGGTTTTTCAAGCATTGGAGCCAGGACTTTAAGCGGGGAGGGATACCGCGGCCACATTTTCTGGGATACAGAAATTTTCCTCCTGCCTTTTTATCTTTTTGTATTTCCGGAGGTTGCCAGGAATATACTCTTATACCGGTATAAAAGAATAGATGTAGCTAGAGAAATTGCCAGAAGAGGTGGTTATAAAGGCGCGCAGTTTCCCTGGGAGTCGGCAGATACGGGAGAAGATGAGACTCCCGATTGGGCAAGAGATCTCGATGGTAGTGTTATAAAAATCTATACCCATAAAATGGAATATCATATTACCGCCGACATTGCTTATGCTGCATATGCATATTACGCGGCTACAGCTGATGAAAAATTTATGGAAGATTACGGATATGAGATGATGTTTGAAACGGCCAGGTTCTGGAAGAGCCGCCTGGAATTTAATAGACATAAGAAAAAATATGAAATAAAACATGTGGTTGGCCCCGATGAATTTCATGTAGACGTTAATAATAACGCCTATACTAACATAATGGCAAAATGGAATTTAGTTACTGCCCATAAGTTGTTTTATAAAATTAAAAAGGATGCACCCTTAGTTTGTAAGCGCTTAGGGAGAAAAATTGATTTAAAAGATAAAGAAGTAAGCCAATGGAGAAAGGCTGCCTCTCAGATACCCATTAATGTCAGGAAAGATAAAGTTATTGAGCAATTTGACGGTTTCTGGAAACTAAAAAAACTTATTTTGACAAAAACAGATGAAAACGGCATACCTTTTTTCCCTTCAAAATCAAAAACAAAGAATGTAGGAAAAACTCAACTGGTGAAACAGGCCGATGTTCTTATGTTTCTGCATTTATTGGGCGATATTTTTAATGTTAAAACCAAAAAAGCCAACTATAATTTTTATATTCCAAGGACAGCGCATAAGTCTTCTCTCAGCCCGTCCATTCACTCCGTCATTGCCAGTGAATGCGGAGATTTAAACAGGGCTTATAACCTTTTTAATGCTGCCTTGCGCGCCGACATCAGTAATATTTACGGAAACACAAAAGAAGGTGTACACGCTGCTTGCCTGGGAGGCACCTGGCAGGCAGTTGTATTTGGGTTTGGAGGCGTAAATATTAACAGAGGAAGATTGTTTGTAGACCCCAGGATGCCCCGCGGTTGGGGGAATATAGTTTTTTCTTTGAGCTGGAGGGGCAATTTGGTGAACTTTAAATTAACCAATGCGGTTATAAATATAAAGATAGTATCCAGGAAAAAACAGAAGTTAGAAATAGGTATTTTTGGCAAGAAAACTATACTTAAAACAAATAAAGCTTATACTTTTAAGAGAAAAAGCGTTCTTTCCGCCATGGGCGGTAGTTATTATTGATAATAAGATGAGGAGAAGATATGCTTGAGAAATTGAATATAGCTCACCTGCACTGGGGATTTCCTCCAATAATCGGAGGAGTTGAAACGCATTTAACTGTCTTGCTTCCCCAATTAGTTGAGATGGGGCATAAGGTGTCTTTGCTGACAGGAGCGGTTGAGGGCGTAGAGGCGCATCATCAATATGAGGGAGTAGATATATACCGCACACCTATTATGGATTTAAACTGGCTTGCGAAGCGAGGGATAGGTGGGTTAACAGATGAAGCCCGGAGAGTATTTGGAGAATTTTTTGATAAAACCAAACCGGATATAATTCATGCCCACAATATGCATTACTTTAGCCAGGCACACGCACGAGCCCTGGAAGAATTTTCCTTAAAGCTCAACGTGCCTTTGGTTCTTACGGCCCATAATGTCTGGGATGATGTTATATTTTTAGAGCTGACCAGAAAGATAAAGTGGAC
This sequence comes from uncultured Planctomycetia bacterium, assembly GCA_964443705.1. GTDB lineage: Bacteria > Omnitrophota > Gorgyraeia > DAOVKU01 > DAOVKU01 > DAOVKU01. The sequence goes on from CAYUDR010000033.1 coordinate 2,982, forward strand.
GCATGTTATCGCTGTCAGTCATTTTATAAAAAAAGAATTAATCGGCATCGGCTATAATGATAAAAAAATAACCGTTGTTCATCACGGCATAAACGAGGAAAAATATAGGCTAGACATAGATACAAAAGATGTTTTGGAAAAATATCCCCAACTGAAAAATAAAAGAGTTATCTTTCATCCGGCCCGAATGGGGCTGGCTAAAGGTTGCGATATCAGCATCAAGGCCTTAAATGCCATTAAAACAAGTTTTCCAAATGCTATGCTTATTCTGGCAGGAACAAAAAATATAATCGACTGGGGATTGAGCCAGCAAAAAGATATTGCTTATATGGTGAATCTGGTGAAATTTTTCGGCTTGGAAGAAAATGTTTTAGTAGACACTTATCCGCTGGATTTAATGCCGGCTTTGTATGCTGTGAGTGAAGTCTGTATTTATCCCTCAACCGCGCCTGAACCCTTCGGCATGACTATGCTTGAGGCAATGGCCAGCCGTCGGCCCATTGTGGTTACCAAAATGGGCGGCATGCCTGAAATTGTCAAAGACGACATAAATGGATATGTGGTGCCTGCTAAAAATTACGGAGAACTGGCCTCGAGAGTAATGCAGCTTCTTTCACATAAAAAATTATGTCAGCGCCTGGGCGACACAGGCAGACAGATGTTTGAACAAAGTTATACCAAAGGAATGGTTGCCAAAAATACATTCAATGTCTATAAAAAATTTATTTAAAGATTATAACTAAACCCCTTCTCTTCTTAAAGCCAGATTATAGATACTTTCGTTAACGCGTTTCATTTTATCGCCCAGGATTCTATAAATGTCATCATTGATAGTAACAATTCCATAGTTTGAATTTTCCCCGTCATCCGGATTAGCTCTGCCTTCCCGGGGTTGGTCTGTATATTTAAACCAGTGAAAACCAACTATGAAAGGAAGTTGTATTGTCCGGCAGATGTAATTTTCATAACCATTAGCCCTGTCTCTCTGTGTCTGAACCGGCCAGCCCGCCCCCCTGGTATTGGGTAGCCCGCTATCGGTGGCCTTAAAAGAAAACTCGGTTATCATAATGGGTTTATGGGAAAGGCCATAATATCTTTCTAACATGATTTTAGAAGGCGCACTATCGTAGATATTTATAGTATTTATATCGACATATTTAGATGAAACCTTCCATACTTGCTCAGGTGCATAATAGGCATAGCGTGAACCTAAAATCATATGATGGGGGTCGTATTTTTTAATGGCTTTACAAACCGTCGAGAAATACTCTTCAGCTATGGGTTTAAGAAAGGCATTTCTGTCGTCAATTATCTGTCCCTTTTTACCTGGTTTTATAGAAAGAGAATAAATTTCCCCCAAGTTCTTGAAATTTAAAACATCAACATCGTAGACTTCTTTAAATTTATCTATGGTCTTATATCTTGATTTTAGAAAGTCAATGGCTGCGAGCTTACCTTTTGAATTTTTACCCTTTTTTATATAGGTATCGAGCAAGGGAACAGGATTTTCCCAGCCGCCCAACCATTTCATTTCGTTATCGAGAAAATAGCCCAATAGATAAGGGTCGTCTTTAAATCTTTGGCATTCCCGGCTGGCTACAAAATCAGTGCGTTTTTTAAATTCATCCGAAAATACGTCAGCAAAGTTACCGGCCGAAATTCCTGCCCACACAGCGCCATCTCCAAGATAGAGAATTTTAGTATAAGCCATGCCCTGGGAAAATGTTTCTTCATCTGACCAGCTGCCAATAGTATTGAAACCCAGAGCTTTCAGGCGCTGGGCCATTTTTTTGGCCCAGGCCTGAGGGCTGCCGTATTTTTTATGGGTAACCTCACCATAAGGTGCGTATCCCAGGCCCCTGGCAACATCTCCTTCGCAAGTAATGGCATTGACGCCCAGCGAAATAAAGATATTGCCCTCGGGGTCTATAATCCACCAGCGGCTATTTATTTTTTGGGTGTGAAAGAAACCGATTTTTTCACCTTTTATTTTTTTAAAACCGCCATATATGTCGAGGTTTTTATTTTTGGTAAATCTTCTCTCGGGTTTATATTTTGAAGGGGAAATGGATAGGTCTTTAAAATAGACTTTGCCTATGGCGTTAAATAGATAAGGGCACATTCTTATTTCATTGGCCTGAGGAGGAACTTTAAAATCAACATTTACCTTTTGCCAGTCAAGGGTCCCGGTTAAGGCGGGCGAGGCACTTGCGCTTATCCATTGGTCATCTTTCCAGAATTCAATACGCAGGTGCACACCAGACCATTCTATTTGCGGTATTATTTTTTCGGTTTTTATTAAAGCCGAAGCCCTGTATTTAACAGAGTGGTCGAAATTGCGAATAGGTTGATACCAGGTGCCCAATGAGAAATCTTTGCGGCTTATGATTTGGAGGCATTTCTCTGTGTTATTAAATTTAAAGTCTATTTTTTCTTCGGGTTGCCAGGTTTTCCAGAAACTTTCGCCCTTGGCAAGCGAGCCGTTTTTAACCAGATTTATCTCTTCTTTTTTTACTTCAACCGCAGCGCAGCCGCAAAGAGTTACACCAATGGCAATAACCATTGTAATTTTTTTAAACATAAATTTTCTCCTTTGCCTAAGATTTGAGACTGGAATAGATTTCGCGTCAACTTAGTTATTATAGTTGATTTGGCATGAAAAAGGAATTTTTTTATTGTGATAATTGCTTTTATATGATAAAATTTTCCTTGAATTCGGAAAGATATAAGATGGCAGAAAAACTTAAAAGAGATCTGGGATTATTGAATGTTTTCTGTATAGCAAGCGGGGCTATGATAAGCTCCGGCCTTTTCATTTTACCCGGCATCGCTTCAGCCGAAGTCGGGCCCGCCCTTTTTCTATCTTATTTAATAGCTACCGTATTGGTCTTACCTGCCATGTTCAGTATAGCTGAACTGGTTACCGCTATGCCCAAAGCCGGAGGAGATTATTTCTTTATTTCACGAAGCATGGGTCCTGCCGCAGGAACTATCGGAGGCTTGGCTAGCTGGTTTTCTTTAAGTTTAAAGACCGCTTTTGCTTTAATAGGTATGGGTGCTTATGCGGCCCTGATAACAAATGTGCCTGTAAAGTTTATCTCCAGCTCACTATGTATATTTTTTGTTATAGTTAATATACGGGGCGTAAAACATGCAGGGAGATTTCAGGTAATTCTGGTTATAGGTTTATTTGCCATTTTGCTTTTTTATGCCATTAAGGGGTTTGGTTCTATTAACATCTCAAGATACACACCCTTCACTCCTTTTGGGCCAGGCAGGGTTTTCTTTGGCGCAGGATTAATCTTTATTTCCTACGGAGGATTGACCAAGATTGCCAGCGTGGCTGAAGAAGTGAAAAAGCCGGGCAGAAACATTCCCCTTGGAATGATTTTATCTTTGGTTTTGGTGGGTTTGTTATATGCGGTGGTTGTTTTTGTAACCACCGGTGTAATTGATGCTGATAAGCTACATCATTCTTTAATTCCTATTTCCGCGGGTGCGGCTGAATTTATGGGTGGGCCGGGCATGGTCTTGATGGCTATAGCAGCCCTTTTAGCTTTTATTTCAACTGCCAACGCCGGCATTCTTTCCGCCTCCCGTTATCCATTAGCTTTAAGCCGGGATAAATTACTGCCGGATTTTCTTAAGAAAATAAATAACCGTTTTAAAACACCCCACATGGCCATAATTATAACGGGGGCATTTATGATAGCGGCCATACTTTTTCTTGGGTTGGAAGTATTAGTTGAAACCGCTTCTCTCTTTTTGATTTTAATATATGTTCTGGTAAATGTGGCCTTGATTATAATGAGAGAAAGTAAAATTCCCAATTATCAGCCAAAATTTAGGGCTCCGCTTTACCCCTGGCTTCAAATAATGGGTATTATAGGCGGGGTTTTCCTTATTTATGAAATGGGTTTTGTCCCCGTTTTAATAACATTTTTATTTATAACAGGCAGTTTTGTCTGGTATTTGGTTTATGGCCGGCTTCGCGTAAAAAGAGAATTTGCTCTTATTCATGTAATTGAAAGAATTACTGCCAGGGAATTATCACATAATTTTCTCGGTCGGGAGTTAAAAGAGATTATACGCGAACGCGATAATATTATCGAGGATAGATTTGATAAACTGATTAAGGAATCAACTGTTTTAGATATTGAAGAGAACATTAGCATGGGGGAGTTTTTTAAGCAGGCCGCAGATGGTTTAAGCGGGCAACTTGATATAAATAGTGAGAAGCTTTATGATTTGTTTATCAAACGCGAAAAAGAATCTTCAACAGTTATCCGTCCCGGCCTGGCTATCCCTCATATTATAATAGAAGATAAGCATAAGTTTAGAATTTTGTTGGTGCGCGCCAAAAATGGCATTATTTTCCCGGAAGCTAAAGAACCGATAAACACCGTTTTTGTTCTGGTGGGAACAAAAGATGAGCGCAATTTCCACCTGCGCGCCCTGGCGGCCATTGCCCAAATTGCCCAGGACGCCAATTTTGAAAAAAACTGGATGGTTGCCAGAAACACAGAAGAGCTAAAAGATATTATTCTTTTAACCGAAAGAAAGAGATTTAAGGGGGGATAAAAAAGTAGGTTATCATTGTAAGCGTGTTTCCACACATTTTCAGAACCCGCTTTATGTATGAAGTTATAAACTGTGCAATGGCTTTGCTCTTGCACAGTTTTTTGTTAGGGTATTATTTTTCCCTTGACAAGCTGGTATACATGTGCTATATTTGTATTGGTAATGAAAACCATTTTCAATAAGGAGTGGGATTAATATGCAAGGTGGCCCGCCTTGGGTGCGTGGATTACATGGCAGATTTAGAAATTATGGTTATCGCCTTACTTTTCCAAGACAGGCGATATTGGAGGTTTTCACTAAAACAGATAAGCACTTAAGTGCTATAGATGTTTATGGTCAGGTGCATAAGATATATCCGGGAATTGGCCTTACTACTGTTTATAGAACTTTGGAATTGTTGGCAAAGATGGGGGTGCTTTTCAGATTTGAGTTCGGTGATGGCAAAACAAGATATGAATTAGCTGAAGGACCCAGGGGGCAGCGCCATCATCACCACTTAATTTGTGTTAATTGCGGCAGAGTGATTGATTATACTGATTTTATTGATGAAGAAATAGAACTTCTTCATCAGATTGAAAAGGGTTTGTCAAAGAAATATAATTTTAAGATTACGCATCATCAAATCCATTTTTATGGATTATGCGAAAAATGTAGATAAAGACGCAACTTACGCGCCCTGTTTGTTGGCAGGCTTTCAGTTGCGTAAGTTATAAAATCATCGAAGGAGGTGAATTAACATGCCAGGTGGAGATGGAACAGGTCCCGGTGGATTAGGACCAATGACAGGTCGAGCTGCAGGTTATTGCGCTGGTTATTCTGTGCCAGGTTATATGAATCCCGCCCTCGGCAGAGGTCGATTTGGTTATGGCCTTGGAGGGGGCAGAGGCCGTGGTTGGGGCAGAGGCCGTGGCTGGGGCAGAGGTTTTGCGTGGCAAGGAGGTGCTTATCCGTATGCTTCTGGATATCCTTCTTATGCAAATCCATACGGCGCTTATCCCCAAGCTCCTGATATAACTTCTCAGCAAGAAGCAGATATGCTAAAAGAGCAAGCTAAGGTTATACAGGGTGAACTCAAGTCCATTAACGAACGCATCAGCGAATTGGAATCTGCAGCTAAGAAAGAAAAAAAGAAATAGGCAAAGATGCAACTTGTGAAACTCGAAGGTGGCATGAGTTGTAAACCCCCACACCAATACATTGGTGTGGGGGTAAATCTGAATTTGCCCACACCCGGCTGGTAAAATAAAGAATTTTTTGGTATAATGCTTGTAGTTATATAACCGGGTGTGGGATTTAATTCTTTTCTATAATTTTAGAATTATTTAGGGAGTGAATATGAAGATAGCAATTTCAACAGAGGGGAATTTTGTGTCTTCTCACTTTGGGCGCTGTCCCTCTTTTACCATAGTTACTATAGAAAATGGTAAATTGATTTCCAAAGAGATTATTGATAATCCGGGTCATCACCCCGGGTTTTTACCTGAATTTTTAAGTAAAAGAGGCGTTGAATATATTGTGGCCGGCGGGATGGGTCAAAGGGCGCTTATGTTATTTACAGATAAAGGAATTAAAGATATCTTGGGTGCCAGTGGCAGCATAGATGAAATTATTGATAAAATTCTCAAGGGGACTCTTAAGGGCGCAGAAAGTTTATGTAAACCCGGTTCAGGCAGGGGATATGGTTTAGATAAAACAGAGTGTGACCACCCAGATTCGATTAACGAGAACGGCTAGGAATAAGGCGTTCTTAAATTTATTATATGTTAATATATGCGAGAGGAGGTTAAAATATGAAAGTTTGTGTGACTTCACAAGGAGATAATTTGGATTCACAGGTTGACCCCCGCTTCGGACGTTGCCCTTATTTTCTAATAATTGATACAGATTCGATGGATTTCGAAGCTATTGAAAATTCAAGTGTTAGAGTGGGGGGAGGCGCGGGGATAGTTTCTGGTCAACTCATTGCTTCTAAAGGAGCAGAAATGGTCATTACCGGCAATGTGGGTCCCAACGCTTTTCAGACCTTGCAGGCAGCTAATATAAAAATAATCATTGGCGCTTCAGGAACAGTTAAGCAGGCCATTGAAGAGTTTAAAAAAGGCCAGTTAAAACCGACCGAGGGGCCAAGTGTGGGTTCGAAGTTTGGCATGCCCGGCGGAGGAATTGGTGGTGGTAGAGGACGTAATCAATAAGGAGGTGTAAGAAATGCCATTTGGAGATGGAACAGGACCAGGAGGACAGGGCCCGGGAACAGGAAGAGGTATGGGTCGTGGAGGAGGACGTGGCAGAATGGGTGGCAACCGACCCGGCGCAGGACCCAGTGGTTATTGTGTTTGCCCCAATCCTAACTGTGGCGCAAAGGTGTCTCATCAAGTAGGTACCCCTTGTTATAATATGAATTGCCCTAAATGCGGAACGAAAATGATAAGGGAGTAAAAATTAGATTTGTCCTGTCAGGTAAAATTTAAGACAGATTAAAAGATGCAAATAGAAAAGGTATTTGTTGATGAGATGCAGTATATTCCAAAATTGACATCCAAAGAGATAGAACAAAACCATAAGCGTTTTAAACAGCGAATTTCTCTTTATAAAGAAAAAGGCCTTGATTTCGTAAGAAGTCGAGGTTTTATTTTAGAGAAAGCCGGCCCCCCACAAGGCAGCATTTTAGAAATCGGCGCCGGCACAGGTTATACAACTTTGGTTTTGGCAAGGGCAGGATATAAGTTTATTTCAATTGATAAAGATAAAGAAGCCCTAAAAATAGCCGCTTTAAATCTTGCCTACGAAAATGCACTTGCCTGTGTTAAATTTTATGCAATGGATGGGCAGTCTATGTCTTTTGCTAATGACAGTTTTGAGAATATAATCGTTGTAAGCTTTTTTCATCACATAGATAATGTTGATGGGATACTTTCAGAAATAGACAGGGTGCTATGCATGAACGGCAAGCTCATCCTGGCCGATTTTAATAGAAAAGGAATGGAGATAGTAAATTCCGTCCACAAACAGGAAGGCCGCATACACCAGGATTCAGGGGTAAGCCGAGATTATATTTCTTCTTATCTTTATAAGCTCGGATATGAAATTAGTAACTACGAAGAGGAACATCACTGGGTTTTAATTGCCGCAAAAAAAATTAAACCATGAAAGGTAAAAATATTTGTGTATGGTTCCAAGTATGCCCTCTTAAGAGATTTTATGAACAGGGAAAATTAGATAAAAAGTGGATTGAAAATTATTGCCTGGGCAATTATTCAAAATGTATAAGAAAGAAGATGGAAGAAGAGGGTGCTTATCACCCCGATAATATGTTGCCGGACGGAACCATTAACGAGAGCCTAAAATGAATAAGAAAAACTATAAATATATTTACGGGCCAGTGCCTTCCTGGCGCCTGGGCAGTTCTTTGGGAATTGACCCCATCTCTTTTGCCAAAGGCAAGGTGTGTAGTTTTGATTGTATTTACTGCCAGATTGGAAAAACGTCAATATTTTCTAAGCAGAGGAAAGTATTTGTTCCCACGGCAAAGATTATAGAAGAAATAAATTCCTTGCCTCCCATAGAGATAGATTATATTACTTTTTCAGGCACCGGAGAACCGACTCTGGCTAAGAATTTGGGCCAAATGATAAAGGCCATTAAAAAAATAAGAAAGGAAAAAATAGCAGTTCTGACTAATTCTTCCCTGATGGACAGAGAAGATGTCCGGGGGGATTTATCGTTGGCAGATTTTGTTATCGCCAAACTCGATGCTTGCTCGCAAGATTTACTGTTTAAGATAGATAAGCCCACAAAATCAATAAAATTTGATATCATAGTAAAAAGCATAAAAGAATTTAGGGCTAAATATAAAGGTAAACTG
>CAYUDR010000034.1:0-11362 GCA_964443705.1 uncultured Planctomycetia bacterium
GATTCTCGACTGCAGCCTCCCGTAGGAGTCTGGGCAGTGTCTCAGTCCCAGTGTGACTGATCATCCTCTCAGACCAGCTACCCGTCATCGCCTTGGTAGGCCGTTACCCTGCCAACTAGCTGATAGGACGCGAGCTCCTCTTGAAGCGATAGGTCCACCGAAATGGATCCCCATCTTTAATTTTTTTGACATATGTCAAAAAAATACCATCAGGTATTAGCCTCGATTTCTCGAAGTTATTCCTGTCTTCAGGGCAGATTACTCACGCGTTACTCACCCTTTTGCCACTCTCATTCCAAAAGTAAAACTTCAAAGAAATTCTACTCTCGAAAATCTCGTACGACTTGCATGCCTAAACCACGCCGCCAGCGTTCGTTCTGAGCCAGGATCAAACTCTCCAAAAAAAATACTTCACAGCAAGTTTTCCTGCTGTATCTTTCGTAGGGTTAGCCTGGAACATTGGTTTAGCTATCTAAATTTTCAAAGAACAATATTAAACATATTTAACAATAAAAAAAACATCATCATGATGTCTTTTTGATAAAACAGCATATCTTGTAAACTCTTTATTTATCTTGACCTACAAGATATAATCAATCTAACTCCTCAATTTTTTTTTGAGCAACCAGACACATCACAACAAGTTAACGCTATCATAAAAAACGACACTTGTCAAGCCTTTTCTAAAACCCAAGTGTTATCTTATAACTTCAAGTTTACAAAAAATAAAATAACATAAACGCTTTTTCGTGTCAAGTCTTTTTTATAACTCAAAAGTAATATAAAATATTTTCCTGCTGCCAACCTCCAATAGATGACCCTCTTTGCTAGACGGTATTTCTTTGTTTATATCACCTGCTACTTCACCATCTATTTTAACGCCTTTTTGTTGAATAAGACGTCTGGCTTCGGAATTGCTTGGTACTACACCTATCAATGTTAATAAGCGGCAAATCCAAATTTTATTATTTTTTAAATCCTTTTTCTGTAGCTCTACTTTCTGTGCTATTTTTTTAAACTTTTCTCTGGACCAGGATTTATCCAGACTTTTTTTTAACTTTCTACCAGCCTTGCCATGCTTTAATTCAAAAATTCTCTTAGCCTTTTCGGCTTCCTTTTTCGAATGATATAATTTAACAATTTCAAAGGCCAATTTTTCTTTTTTGCCTTTTGGATCATTTTCAAATTTTTCTTCTATTTTCCTAATTTCTTCCTCGATCAAAGCAGTAGCTAAAATAAAATAATCATAAATCTGTTCATCGACAATGCGCATGGTCTTGCCAAACATCTCGGTGGAAGATTCTGTTATGCCGATATAATTACTCAAACTCTTGCTCATCTTTTCTTGAGTGCCAATGCCTTCCAAAATAGGCATCATAATTATTGCTTCCGGTTCCTGCCCATAAGCCTCTTGTAGAGCACGCGCCACCAGACAGTTAAATTTTTGATCGGTACCACAAATTTCAACATCTGCCCTTAAAACAACCGAGTCATAACCCTGAATTAAAGGATATAAAAATTCATGAAGGGCTATGGGTTGATTATTTTTGAATCTATTTTTAAAATCATCCCTTTGCAAGAGCTGGGCTACTGTATAATGAGAAGCGACTTTAATAAAATCAGCAAAACTCATCTTTTTACACCAACTATTATTAAAAACTATCTTTGTTTTTCTGGGTTCTAGAATTTTGAAAATCTGTTTTTTTAGAGCAGCTGTATTTTTCTTTACCTGAATTTCAGTAAGTTGTTTGCGGGTCTTTGACTGGCCTGAGGGATCTCCTATCATACCAGTAAAATCACCTATAAGAAAAACTGCCTTGTGACCATTATCTTGAAACTGCCTTAATTTTCTTAATGGGACGGCGCTTCCCAGGTGAATAGCTGAAGCAGAGGCATCTATTCCTAGCTTAACAATGAGAGGACACTTTTCTTTTCTTGATTTAATTAATTTTTCTTTAAGCTCACTTTCAGAAATTATTTCTGCTGCGCCCTGTTTGTATATTTTTAGTTCTTTTTCGGCATCCATAACCATCTTGACAAAAGGTTCAGTTTAGTGTTATTGTTTTTAAAAAGGAGTCAATATGAAAACTGCTAAAATTGAAACTAATGCACTTAAGCAAATAGCCAAGCTCATTTGCCTTAAAGCCAGAACCGCGCCCAAAACAAAAGGTATAGATAACCTTCGCTTTAAAATTCTAAACTCAAAAGAAAAAAAGCAACTTGTCAAAAAGATGAAAGAGATCGGTACTAGAGAAAAAAAGCATAGTTTCCTAAGAAACTCTCAAAGCATCTTGGATGCTACTTCAGTAATTCTCTTTGGTGTTGCCTCTAATCCTGCCGGTTTAACTTATTGCGGCTTGTGCCAGAAAAAAAATTGTGCGCAGCTTAGTAAAGAAAAAGGTATCTGCGTTTTTAACTCACTTGATCTAGGAATAGCACTTGGTTCAGCGGTAAGCCTGGCTTCCAATTTTGGCGCTGATAATAGAATAATGTACACCGCCGGCATAGCGGCGATGAGGCTTGGGTTCTTCGACAAAAAAGTAAAAATAATAATTGCCTTACCAATAAGTGGCACCGGCAAAAATATATTTTTTGATAGAAAATAAAACCGCTAATTTTCTCAGAATTATTCCGTTTTAGAACTCGATTTTCGAGATTTATTTTTTCTTTCTGAAAGTTTCAGCGTAATTTTGCCTTCTTTTTCATCTACCTCAAAAATCTCTGCTTTTATTTTCTGTCCAATTTTATAACTTTCCTGCAGATTCACAGATGGTTCTTGCGAAAGTTCCTCCAAGGAAAGCAATCCCTCAAGATTTTCTTCTATTTCTACAAAAATTCCAAAATCAGCAATTTTAACTATTGTTCCATCGCAAACCTTACCTGATTTATAACGCTTGGCAATCATTGGCCATGGATTGGGCATAAGTTGCTTTAAACCAAGTGAAATCCGCTTGACCTCGGCGTCTATGTTCAAAATAACCGCCTCTACCCGCTGTCCCTTCTTAAATATTTTACTTGGCACGACGTTTTTGTTGGTCCAGGAAATATCACAAACATTTATAAGCCCATCTATGCCTTCTACAATCTCAACAAAAACTCCATAATCAGTGACATTTCTTACTTTGCCTTTTATCTTTGAGCCAACGGGATACCTGGTTACAACATCTTCCCATGGATTGGCTTCGGTTTGTTTAATCCCTAGAGATATTTTTCGCTTATCTTTATCAATATTCAAAACAACGGCTTCTACTATATCCCCTATGGCCAATATTTCGGAAGGATTATTTATTCTTTTTGTCCAGGATAATTCTGAAATGTGTACCAATCCTTCAATGCCCTTTTCAAGCTCAACAAAAGCACCATAGGGAACTAAATTTACAACCTTTCCTTTTGCTTTCGATCCAACAGGATACTTGTTTTCTACATCCTCCCATGGATTAGGAGTTTTTTGCTTGAGGCCAAGTGAAATTTTTCCCTCTTTTTTATCATAGCCAAGAATCACAACCTCAATTTCATCTCCTACGGCCAGCATCTCAGAGGGGTGACTTATACGCCCCCAGCTCATATCGGTTATATGGAGAAGGCCATCTACACCACCCAAGTTTATAAAAACCCCAAAGTCAGTAATATTTTTTACCTTACCTTTAATTATCTGACCTTCTTCCAATTCAGATAACAGTTTTTTCTTTTTTTCTTCTCTTTCTTGAATAAGATAATCTTTTCTGGAGACTACAATATTTCTCCTTGGCTTATTTATTTTGATTATTTTAAATAATATTTTCTCGCCTATAAGCTGATCCACTTTGCCGTAACCATGTAAATAAACCAAAGATGCAGGCAAAAAAGCCTCCATGCCAACATCGACCATAAGTCCACCTTTTACTTTACGAGAAATCTTGCCTTCGATTGTATCTCCCTCTTTGAAATTATCGATGATTTCTTTCCAGCCACGAATTTTATCTGCTTTTCTCTTGGAAATAACTACCATGCCTTCATCGTTCTCAAGTGACTCAACAAGTACATTTATCTCTTCACCTACCTCAGGCAAGTTTCCGCGATCAAATTCACTTATAGAAATTACACCTTCTGATTTATACCCAATGTCAACAACAACATCTTTTTTGCCAATGCTTATGATTTTACCTTTTGCAATATTGCCTTCACTGATTTTCTTAATACTTTGCTCATACAAAAGGGACAGATCTTCTAAATTCACCTCCTTGTGGATTTCTTTTTTATTGGTTGTGTGCATTTATATTACCCCCTATTATCTTAATAGATTTTACTACTTTTTCAACTATCCATCCAGGCGTTGATGTACCACTGGTTATACCTATTTTATTTTTTTCGGCTAGCCATTGTTTTTTTACTTGAGAGGCATCTTCTATTTTTTTTGTTGGCGTGCCAGTAGTAGAACAAATCTGCGCTAACCTCTGCGTATTGGCGCTTTGTGCGCCACCAATTACAAACATTATATCAACTTTTCTAGCTATTTCAACTGCTAACTTTTGTCTGATAACGGTTGCCTCACATATTGTATTAAATATATGTAATTGCTTATATTCTAATCCTGCTATAGAAGTTGCCATCTTTTTATAATCAGATAAAGATTGTGTTGTTTGAGCAATTAATGCAATTTTCTTTTTTTTAAGCTTTAATTTTTTTGCTTCGCTCAAATTTGATATAACTTTTGTATTCCTACCGGCAAAACTTCTAAGTGCAACTACTTCCGGATGTTTTTTGTCCCCGGCAATAACTATTGTAAAATCTTTATTTTTTAACGCAGCAGCTATTTGTTGAACATTCTTAACTAATGGACAAGTGGTATCAATAATTTTTAGTTTCTTCTTTTTGGCCTCTTCTATTTTCGCTATATTTTCTCCGTGGGAACGTATAATAAGGATATCGCCTGGGTTTATTACATTCAAACTTTTAGTTACATTCAGACCTCTTTTTTTTAATTTCTTTATGACTTGAGGATTGTGAATTATTTCTCCTAAAGACCAAACGCTCCTTTTACTTGTTTTACTCTTATTTCCTAGTGCCTTTGAAGTTAACTCAACAGCTCTTTGAACCCCAAAACAAAAACCGCAAATTTTAGAAATCTTTATTTCTCTTTTTGACATATTTAAGCTTACCAATATTATCAACTCTGCGCTTTAAATCTCTAATGCTATCTTCAACTCTATGACTAAATTCCTCAAAACTCCCATGTCCTTTCGAATCTAAGGGAGGAAGAAGTGCTTTGCCAACATAAGCTGTAATCTTTTTTAGTCTTATACATTTAGCCCTCAAGGGCAATGCTTTTTCTGTGCCTATAATTAAAACCGGTATAACTGGACACTGGCTTTTAATTGCCAAAAAGCCGACGCCGGCACGTACATTCTGCATCTTCCCATTAAAACTGCGAGCACCCTCTGGAAAAATTACAAAACCGTTGCCTTTGTCCAACAAGGATAAGGTGTTTCTAAACACACTTATATTTTGCTCCACACCCATTTTAACGGGAATAGCGCCTACATTACTTATTAAAAAACCAAATCCCTTTATTTTAAATAAATCGTCTTTGGCTAGAAAATTTAATTTCCTGGGCGAAGATATCCCAAGCACTATGGGATCCAGATAACTTAAATGATTGGCAGCAACTATAAAACCACCTTTTCTTGGAAAATTGCTTTTGCCAAAAACCTGAAATCTAAATAAGACTTTAAAAATTATAATAAAAAAAAACCGTGCTATACTATAGAGCATTTTCTACTTTTTCTCTAACCTTTTGAAAAACCTCTTTAATTGAAAAATTTGTGGTATCTATATATATAGCATCAGCGGCTCTTTTTAGCGGTGCCACTTTCCTGGTTTTATCCTTCACATCTCTCTTGGATATATCCTGTTTAATCTGCTTAAAAGAAACTTTTGCTTTGCTTTCTCTTCCTTTTAATTCTTTAAGCCTTCTCCCGGCCCGTTCTCCGAGTTTGGCATCAAGAAAAAATTTAACATCCGCATCCGGAAAAACTACTGTGCCTATGTCTCTGCCTTCCAACACAGCTTTTTTGTGTCTCCTGGCTAAACTGCGCTGTGAATCAACCATTTTTTTTCTTACGGCGGCATCTTTCGCAATATAAAAAACACTATTTGTCACTTCCGGTGAACGTATAACAAGCGTTACATCTCTATCATCCAGAAAAACCCTTGTGGAATTTTTTGATAAATATTCCAGGTCTATTTTAGTCTTATCCATCAAAAGTTGCAGTTTCCTGGTGTCTTTCAAGTCTATGCCCTCCTCCATTGCTTTAAAAGTCAAAGCCCGATACATGGCTCCTGTATCTACATAAAGAAAATTAAAATGTTGTGCAATGAGTTTGGCGATAGTGCTTTTTCCAGAACCAGCTGGCCCATCAATGGCTACAATAAATTTGCCTTTCACTTCTAAATTAAGCTATCACGAACTGACTTGGCTTTCTCCAACATTCTGCGCAGTTCAGCTTTCCTTTTGCCTTTTATTCGAGCCTTAATGTATCTTAAATTTTTAATAAACTTATCAATAGATTTTATGACATTAGTCCTGTTTGAAAGAAAGATATCTATCCAGATATTACTATCGGAAGAAGCTACCCTAGTTGTATCTTTAAAGCTATTACCTATAAATTTTATATTTGAGTATGCACAATTAAGCAGAGAAACCGCTGCCACATGAGGCAGGTGGCTTACTTGGGCTACCACTTTATCATGTTTTTCAGGAGAAATAACAACAGGTTTTGCTCCCAGTTGCTTCCAAAAAAGTTTTATTTTTTTTAAGGCCTGGAGCTTTGTTTTTTTAGTCCTAGTCACAAAACATATGAAATCATTAAAAAGGTCAGCTCTTGAAAACTCAAAACCTTTTTTTTCTGACCCGGCCATGGGATGGGTGCCAACAAAAAATTTGTCCTGACTAAAAACTTTTTCGGCCCGGCGCACAATTTCCTCTTTTGTGCTTCCGACATCCATAATAAGGCAACCGGGTTTACAATGTGCCTGGCATCTCTTTAAAAAAATGGGGATTAAGCTAACCGGCGTAGCTACCACTATCACACCTGCATCGCTAACAGCCTTATCAAAAGAAACTGTTGCCCTATCTATAGCTTTTTCTCTTAACGCCTTATTTAAGGTAGATTTCCTTCTGCTAAAGCCGATTATTTCCCTGGCCAGTTTTTCCTTTTTGGCCTTTTTGGCTATAGAACCACCAATTAAACCAAGGCCAATTATAGTTAGTGTATTGATTTTTTTCATTAGCAAAGTGTGAGTTTAAATCTGCCTTCCTATGGCAGTGGTTAAAGTTTTCAATTCTTGCATCAAAATAGCAAAATTGTCTGGCTTAAGAGACTGGGAACCATCAGAAAGCGCTTCTTCGGGATTAGAATGCACTTCGATTAAAAGTGCATCACAACCAGCAGCTACAGAAGCTTTTGCCATAGTGTTGACTAAATCCCATTTACCTGTGGCATGACTGGGGTCTGCCATTACCGGCAGATGACTTAGTTGTTTTATAATCGGAATAGCACTTATATCCATGGTATTTCTGGTGGCTTCTCCAAATGTCCTTATGCCGCGTTCACAAAGGACAACCTGAAAATTGCCGTTTGACAAAATATATTCGGCACTCATCAGAAGCTCTTTTATGGTTGCACTCATACCACGCTTTAAGACTACCGGCTTCTTTGATTTACCGACTTCCTTTAATAAATTGAAATTCTGCATATTTCTTGCGCCAATTTGAATCATATCAGCATATTTCTCAACCAATTTAATATCCCTGGTATCCATAATTTCGGTTACTACGGGCAGGCCTACCTCGCGGCCAACCCTAGCCAAAATCTTAAGCCCTTCTTCTCCCAATCCCTGAAAAGAATAAGGAGATGTTCTGGGCTTAAAAGCCCCTCCTCTTAACATAGTAGCACCTGCATCTTTAACTTCTTTAGCAATAAACAAAAGGCTTTCTTCATTCTCCACGGCACAGGGTCCGGCTATAACCACAATTTTCGGACCTCCAATTTTTACTCCTTTTACATCGACAATCGTGTCTTCCTTTTTAAAATCACGAGAGGCGAGTTTATAGGGCTTTAAAATTGTAATGACTTTTTCTACTCCTGGAAAAACTTCCAGGGGCTGAATGCGAAGTACATCTTCTTCGCCAATAACACCTATAATGGTACGCTCTATACCTTTAGAGGCCCATGGCTTTAAACCTAGTTTTTTAATATGTTCTTTTATGTGTCTAATTTGCTTTTCAGTTGCATCCGGTTTTAAAACAATAATCATTTTTTATCCTTTGTTTTTAAAACTTTCTTCAAAGCTTTAATAAACTTTTGATTTTCAGTTGGCTTTCCCACTGTTACTCTTACCCACATATCTAAATTATAATTTTTCATACTTCTGACTATAATACCTTTTTTTAACAGCTGATTAAAAATATACTCGCTGTCGTGTCCACAATTAAAGAGAATAAAATTAGTGGCACTTTTTATAAATTCAAGTTTCATTCCTCCTAACTCTGAATAGAGATATAGTTTTTGCTTATCTACGATATCCAGGGTTTTCTTAAGAAAACTATTGTCCGATAAAGCAGCCTCAGCGCCTACTTGAGCAAGGTAATTTACATTAAAAGGTTGTCTGACTTTATTAAGGCAATTAATAAAAAACGGCCTTGCGATTGCATACCCGATGCGAAGCCCCGCCAAACCATAGGCCTTGGAAAAGGTGCGAAGCACTATTACATTTTTTGAATCTATGTAATTGATGCCATTAGGATAATCTCCGGCTTTTGCAAACTCAAAATAAGCTTCATCCAAAACAACGATCACGCTTTTGGGTAATTTTTTGAGAAAACTTTCCAAGGACTTTCTTCCCACGTATGTTCCTACAGGATTATTGGGATTGGCAATAAAGATTATTTTTGTCTTTTTAGTAATTTTCCCTTTTATAGCTTTAAGATCACAATTAAAATTTCGCAGGGGAATTTCAACCGGTACGCCTCCCTCCTGCAAGGTGGCCAGTTTAAATATTAAAAAGTCAGGTCTGCTTATTAAAACTTGCTCGCCTTCATTCAAAAATGCTTTTAATATTAGCTCAATTAATTGATTAGAACCATTGCCGAAAGCAAGATAATCAGAATCCACCCCCAGTTTAGCTGCTAATTTCTTCTTTAAATAAAAACAATTCCCATCAGGATAGAAACCAAGGTATTTCAAATTTTTTCTGATAGCAGAAACAGCCCTGGCAGATGCACCAAATGGATTTTCATTAGAAGCCAATTTAATTATCTCCTTTAAATTATACTGGCGTCTAACTTCAGCAATTGGTCTACCCGGCTGATAGGGTTTTATGCTTAATATGTTTTTTCTAGCTAGAGTTTTCATTCTTTACTAGCGGGATAAGATCCCAAGATTTTCATAAAACGACAAGTTTTTCTCAATTCATCTAAAGCCTTCTTGACTTTCTTATCCTTGTGGTGTCCATGAAAATCAACAAAGAAGTAATAATCCCAAACCTTTTTCTTAGAAGGTCTTGATTCAATTTTGGTCAAATTTATTTTATATTTTCTAAAAGGAGTAAGTATATTATGCAAGGCTCCTATCCTGTCTTTTATGGAAAACATAATAGACGTTTTATCGTTGGATGTTGATTCAACCTCTTCTTTTGTAATTATAAGAAAACGGGTCATATTCTGAGCGCTATCTTCTATAGAAGTAGCTATCATTTTAAGTTCATAAACTTCAGCCGCCAGGCTACCCGCAATAGCAGCGGCATTTTTGGCTGTGCTGGCTAATTCAGCGGCTCTAGTGGTGCTTGAAACCTCAATATGTTCGATTCCTGGTAGATTCTCCTCAAGCCAGTGCCTGCATTGTCCAAAAACTTGAGGATTTGAATATATCTTCTTTATTTTCACTCTTTTGGCTTTAGCAAGTAAATTATGAGAAATTTCAAGGCTGACTTCGGAACAAATTTTCAATTCCGAATCAATGAACATATCCAGTGTATGCGTAATTACGCCTTCTGTTGAATTTTCAATAGGAACTACCCCGTAATCGGCACGTCCTTTTTCAACTTCAAGAAAAACATCAGTAATACTATCACATGGTATATGTGTAACCGAGGAACCAAATTTTTTTAAACTGGCTAAATGTGTAAATGTAGCCGGAGGCCCCAAATAAGCAACTTTAACCGGTTGCTCAATATTTAAGGTCGCAGACATTATTTCTCTATAAATAGCCTTCAAAGAGAGTTTTGGTATGGGACCTTTATTTTTCTTTGTTATCAACTCATAAATTTCTTTCTCTCTATCGGGTGCATAAACTTGTTTACTTTTCTGCTTCTTTAGTTTTCCAATAGCCAGGGCTAATTTTGCCCTTTCGTTTAAAAGCCCGATTATCTTTCTGTCAATTTCATCAATTTGCTTTCTTAAATTCTTAAGCCTTTTTTTCATCTCTATCTCCGCTCCTTATTTCCTGCGATTCTTTCTGTATTAAGAGCTTATCTGCACCTAAGTGAACATCTCCCAAGCCAAATTCTTCTATGGGCGGTAATTTTTTTAAAGAACCCAGGCCAAAATGTCTCAAAAATTCTTTTGTAGTTGAATAAATAAATGGACGACCTGGCGTATCCTGACGCCCACTTATCTTAATCATGCTTCTTTCTAAAAGTGTTTTTAATACACCATCTACTCCTACGCCCCTGATGGCTTCGATAGCAGGCTTGGTAACGGGTTGCTTATAAGCAATAATAGCTAAGGTCTCCAGGGCCGGAGCAGAAAGTCTTTCGGTACTTTGAGTTTTATAAAGTTTTTTTAACCAGCAAGCAAATTCCTCAATAGTGGCAACCACAAAACCACCGGCTATTTCTTTTATCCTATAAGGCCTGTTATCTCTTTTATATTCAGAATTTAACTCATCAATTCTTTCTTGAATAACTTTTGGGCCTATACTATCTAGAACTTCATCAATCTGATTTAAAGGCAACGGTTTATCTGTAGCAAAAATAAGCGCCTCTATTATTTGTTTAATTTTAGCATCTTCCATTTAAGTAGTTACCGATCTCAACTTTGGAATCAGTTTAGCTTCATTGCGCCTTATTTCAATTTCGCCAAATAACTTATTCTGAACAACAACTATTTCTTTTAGTCTTATTAATTCCAAAATGGCTAAGAAAAGAACAATGATTTCGAGTTTATTTTTCGAAGAAGCAAACAAACTGTTTACTCTGACAGACTCTCTCTCCATTAAAAGATGGAGTAATTGGTGTATCTTTTCATCAACAGTAAATTCATCTTTAATAATTTCTTGAATTGTTTTTTTAGGTATCTCTTTTAAAACTTTAGAAAAAGCAGTTA
>CAYUDR010000035.1:0-6462 GCA_964443705.1 uncultured Planctomycetia bacterium
TTTAATAGTAAAGATAGAGAGAAAGTAAGAGGAATAAGTTGTGATACGGCTTTTTTGGGAAAACCCCGTACCGACTTTTTTGATGATGACGAGATTTTAGCCGACGCCCTTACTTTGTATTTTACCGATTACGAACCCGGTTCTTGTTTTGTTGCTGTTTATGGCGAGAAGGTGGTTGGTTATCTTGTGGGGGCCAAAGACGAAAGAGTGATGGATAGAGTTTTTAAATTAAAAATCGCCCCCTTATTATTTATTAAAGCCGCTAGAAAAGGAGTTTTTCTTAAAAAAAACACCTGGGCTTTTTTGCTGCATGGCATAGGCAGTTTTTTAAAAGGTGAATTTTTTACTCCCAATTTATCCGGGGAATACCCGGCTGTATTGCATATCAATATTGATAAAAATTTTAGAGGCTTTAAGATTGGAAGGCGGCTGATAGAAAAATATTTGAATTTTTTAAAAGAAGAGAAGGTAAGTGGTGTGCATTGTGTTACAATTTCCCAAGGGGCCAAGACTTTTTTTACAAAAATGGGATTTAAATTGTTGTTTAAAACCAAAAGTACTTTTTTGCGTTTCCGTTTAGGCAGAAATTTTACATGTTATATTTTTGCTAAAAGCTTATGATGGCCGGCAAAATCTCGCTTAAAATTATCTCATCCGCTGGGAAAAACACTAGGTGGTTCCGTTGGCGTGAGATTAAATTAAATTCTAATAGAGGAGATGATTGTGGAAATATTTAATATTATTGCGTTTGTAATAGGAGTTGTCGGGATAGTTATTATTTCCTGGGGAGCGTTGATGGCCTGTGCAGAGTTTTTGCATATAGAATATCAGAGATTTAGAGGAGTAGACATTGGCAGAAAAAGAGAGTTTTTAAGGCACCATCTTGGCTCATATATTTTAATAGGCTTAGAATTTATGATTGCCTCCGATATCGTCAGCACTATAATCAGGCCGGAGATAAAAGGTTTAATTGTATTAGGTTCGATTGTAGTGATAAGAACCATTATAAGTTATTCTTTAAATAAAGAACTTAAAGATTATCATACTTAATATGCGCGGGTGCCTGAGGTTGAAAACAGCTAAAGCGCTAAAAGTTTTAACGGGAGGGTGAGATGGTAGAAATTTCTAAAAAAATTGGTTGTCAGATAATAAAAAAATCTTTATTGCCAGCACTTTTACTTTTATTATTCATTGTGAGTTACGTATTTTATAATATAAAAATAGCCTCAAGCATTCCTCCGGAAGTTCATCAGAATTTAAAAAAATATATAGTTACTATTTTTATTATATGTGTAACTTTTATCATTCAGAGAGTGGTTGAGGCGATGCTGGAGTGGTATAGAGAAAACATTACCGCTAAAACTAAAAGCCAGCTTGACGATAGATTAATTCCTCTCCTGCGCAGAACCATTAAAGTAGCTATGTGGGTGATTGCTTTTCTTGTAGTTTTGCCTGTCTATGGGGTGAACATAAACGCCTTAATTGCTGCTTTGGGAGTTAGCTCTTTAGCCATTGCCCTTGCCGCCCAGGATACTATTGCTAATATTATTGCGGGATTTCTGATTATGGTTGATGCCCCCTTCAGGATAGGGGATAAGATTAAACTTCCTACCGGAGAAGTAGTGGAGGTTTTGGATATCGGGGTAAGGAGGTCTAAATTTTTATCCGAAGATAAAGCTATTGTTATTGTGCCTAATTTAAATTTGAGCAAGAGCAATATTGTAAATTATACTTATGGCAGAGAAAAGCAATAAGCTCAGGTTAGAAAATTTGGAGGGGGTTTTTATCGGGGTAAATATCAAAACAATCTTTTCTTGCGAACCTCAGGCGGGGAAAGATAAGCTATTTCATTCTTCCTGGGAATAGAGACTTTAATATTAAGTGATTTTATACTTTTTCTTAATTCTTCAGATTGTTCAGGCTCTCCGTGAACGATAAAAACTTGCCGCAGGCTTCGGCCGCATTCTTTAACATACCGAAGGAGGTCGTTTTTATCTGCGTGCGCGCTAAAGGCATCTATAACTGCTACCTCTGCTCTTAGTTGATACGGCCTTCCAAAAATATTTACCGCAGGTTGCTTTTCAAAGATTTTTCTTCCAAGGGTATTGCGAGGCATGTACCCTATAATGATGATAGTATTACGCGGATTTTCTATATTGTTCTTGAGGTGATGGAGAATTCTCCCGTTTTCGCATGTGCCTGAGGCCGATATGATAATCATGGGGCCTGTTTTATTGTTTAATTCTTTGGATTGGTCGACATTTTGTATATAGGTTATATTTTTATGAGCAAGGGGACTTAATTCTTTTTTAAATAGTTGCTGTGCTTCTTCATCGAAGTATTCCCAGTTGTTTTTGAAAACGTCCGTGATATTTACAGCCAGGGGGCTATCTACATATATTGGAATGTTGGCTATTTTTTTTTCTCTCAGTAACCGCACAAGAAAATACAAAATTTCCTGAGTTCTTTCTAATGCAAATGAAGGTATGATAATTTTACCGCCGCGCTTTATGGTTTTATTTATGGATCCCGAGAGTTTTTCTTCGACGGTTTTTATGGAGGGGCGCTGTCTTCCTCCGTATGTGCTTTCAATGATGAGATAATTTATGTTTTTGGGTACTTCCGGGTCTCTTAAGTAAGGCAGGTCGGGTCGCCCGAGGTCAACGGCATAGGCAATTCTTGTGGTTTCTTTGTTTGTGTAGACGTCAAAGGTGGGAATGGAGGAACCAAGTATATGGCCTGCATCAAAAAAGGTGAGCTTTATGTTTTGAGTAATCGCAAATTTTTTGTGATAATCCAACGCCCTTAATTTTTTCAGGGATTTGCCGGCATCATTTTTGGTATAGAGCGGTTGCCGGGGCGGCAGGCCCCTTCTTTTGTTTATTTTATTTATGTATTTTATGTCTTCTTCCTGGATATGGCCGGAATCGAGCAGCATAAAATTACATAAGTCCTTTGTGGGATGCGTAAGATATGCCTTAGCCTTAAAGCCCTTTTTGACTAAGGTGGGGAAATTCCCGCAGTGGTCAATGTGTGCATGAGAAATAACACAACAGTTGAGAGCTGATGGATTGAAAGGAAATTGAGAGTTTACGGTATAGAATTCATCACGCCGGCCCTGAAAGAGGCCGACATCTATAAGAACTTTATTTTTCTCGGCAGTTAAGAGATGCATGGAGCCGGTTACCGTTCCGGCGCCGCCGCAAAATTTAATTATTATTGACATGTTTTTATGATATAATATAAAAGATATTTTTTCAAGAACAAACTTTTGCAGAAAATGGATGAATAAAAGAATAAGAAATAGGAGGTAGAAAGTATGAAAAAATTTATAGCTTTATATATGGCTCTTGTGATTGTTATGTTTTTTTTGTTGTCAGGTTGCGCTACTGGTGATAAAGGTCAAGAGGAGGGAGGCGGCTATGCCGATAAGTTTGAGGAGACTCAACTTACCCCATCATCTATGCCTGCCACAGAAGAAGCGCCGTGGGAGGCGCAATAGAAGTAGTTTGGTCGCTCAAGATAAAAATTTGTTTTACAATAATGTCCTCTGCGATAATTATTTATAGATATTGATGCTAAAAATTAAATACGAAGTAGACCCCAACAACAGACTAATTTCCGGAAGGACCGGGAGGAAAACAAATCTTAAGCGTTTTAGAAAGGTTTATGACGGAAAGTTTAAAATCGGCAAAGGCAATTCCTTAATTTATCACATAAAAGCCCCCGCCCGGAAAGATAAAAACATTCCCCACCAGGTTAAATTTAAAGGCAAGTGGTCTGTTTCCAAAAATCACGATTTAGTATTTAGCCTCAATAAATGGAAAAGGCAGGTAACTAGTGATAAATTGATATTAAAGGGTAATATAATAGATGTAAATAAAAATTCTCTTTTATTCTCTCTTACCACCAAGACCGGGACAAATGAGCAATCAATATATATTCTTAAACTCACAGGCGCCTGGCAGGCTGATAAGCTTAACCGACTTGTTTTTAAAGCCAAGAGAGAACGTTCCAGATATGATATCTTAACTCTTAGAGGTGAGTGGGAGGTAGGTAAGAACCAGCAGCTTATATATCAATATGAAAAAGCCCAGCTTATCAGAAAATTAAAAAAAATTCACACCCTTATTTTTAAGGGACACTGGGATATAGAAGAAAAAGCCAGGTTTTCATACGTATTGGACAGAGATACCAATTCTGTCTTTAATTTCAGAAGCAGTTTTGGTATATTTAAAGATAAATATATAAAATATACCATAGGCCTTGGATTGTCTAAAAGGGTAAGGCCTATAAAGAAGACCGTTATTCTTTTTGGCGCTTGGAAGATTAAGAAGGATAAGGGCTTGACGTTTGAGGTAAAATGTGGAGGTAGGAAAGTTTATTCAATAAGCTTTGGCGCAGAGGTCAGATTGACAAAAAGAGACTCCATAGCATTTAAACTTAAAAATGATATAGACAACAAAGACATAGGTGTAAATTTAAAATTATCGCGTAAAATATTAAAGGGCAGCGGCGAAGCCTTTTTGCGCTTTCTTAAACAAAGGAAAGAATCCGCTGTTTTTATTGGTGTTGGGAAAATGTGGTAGGAACGGAAAAAGGAGGACGTTTATATGAAAATTAAAGAAATAAAACTGGAGAATTTAAACGCTGAAAGATTTATAGCAGAGAAAGCTAAGGAAATTTCTTCTGTGGTCGGGGATGACCTGGCTATTAATGCCTTGAGCGGTGGTGTTGATTCTGCAGCCGTTACCATGATAGGCCATAAAGCCTTAGGCGAGAGATTAAAAACATATTTTGTAGAAAATGGTTTAATGAGAGAAGGGGAGGCGCAGAAAATTGTTTCCCTATTTAAAAACTTAGGCGTGCCTGTAGAGATAGTTGATGCCAGGAAGGAATTTTTTAGTGCGCTGGCAGGCCTGAGGGATCCTGAAGAGAAAAGGGAAGCTATCACTCAGAGTTTTTATAAAAATATTTTTGGTAAACTGGTAAAAGAAAATGGTGCAAAGTATCTTCTTCAGGGCACAAATTATACAGATGTAGAGGAGACAGTGGCAGGCATCAAAAGACAACATAATATCCTTGAGCAGATTGGAATTGATACCCAAGAGCAGTTTGGATATAAAGTGTTAGAGCCCATAATAGAACTTAGAAAATCAGGGGTGAGAGAAGTAGCTGAGACTCTTGGGCTGCCGGAGGAGATATATAACCGACCGCCTTTCCCGGGGCCGGCTCTGGCTACCAGGGTTATCGGAGAAGTTACACCCCAAAGGGTAGAGATTATCAGAAGAGCTACTAAAATCGTAGAGGACGAATTATGCCTTTCAGGGGCCTTTCAATATCTTGCCATTTTACATGAGGATAAGGTTACCGGCATAAGAGAAGGAAAGAGAGATTTTGGAATGCAGATAGAAGTAAGGTGCTGGGAAAGCAAGGATGCGCTAATAGGTTCACCCACCAGGCTTTCCTATGATGTCTTGGACAAATTAGCGCAAAGGATAAGCACCGAGGTTTCTGGCGTAGTAAGCGTTACTTATAATATAACCAAAAAACCACCCTCAACCATAGAAGCTGTTTAACCGGTTTCTACCAAGAAATACAGAAAAACTATAATTAAATTCTTGATGTGTTTTTCAGGCCGGACTAATTAAACTATGATAAAGAATTTGTTAAGAGTTTTGATATCAGGTTTAATGCTCACCACCCAGCTTTTTCTTGCTTCAAAAACAGCGGCAGAAAACCAGAAAGAGGAAGCATACGCCAGAGTCCGCGCAGATATGGTTAAAAATCAATTAATAGCCCGGGGAATAAAAGATAAAAGAGTGCTGACAGCTATGTGCAAGGTCGAACGTCATAAATTTCTCCCCCATCAATTAAGAGCTTTAGCTTATACCGATAGACCCCTTCCTATTGACTGCGGGCAGACTATTTCCCAGCCTTACATTGTGGCTTTAATGACAGAGTTACTTGAACTCGATGGCAGTGAAAAGGTTTTAGAAATTGGTACAGGAAGCGGCTATCAGGCCGCTATTTTAGCGGAAATCTGCAGTTATGTTTATACCATTGAAATTTTGGAATCTCTGACGAACGGCGCCCGAGACTTGCTTAAAGAATTGGGCTATACTAATATCAGCGTAAAATGCGGCGATGGTTTTCTGGGATGGGAGGAATATGCTCCTTATGATGCCATTATAGTCACCTGCGCACCGACCGAAGTTCCCAAACCTCTATTGGAACAACTAAAGGCAGGAGGAAAACTCATCATTCCGGTAGGTGAATATTATCAGGAGTTGAAATTAATCGAGAAGATTGATGGACAAATAAGAATTAAGAATATTATTCCGGTTCGTTTTGTGCCCATGCTGCATAAAGAGTAAAAAATTGTATTGTGCGAAGTTTAACCTCGAACATAACTGTGCGAGGCTAACCTCGAACACATAACTGTGCGAGGCTTAACCTCGA
>CAYUDR010000035.1:6562-11258 GCA_964443705.1 uncultured Planctomycetia bacterium
ACATAACTGTGCGAGGCTAACCTCGAACACATAACTGTGCGAGGCTTAACCTCGAACACATTATAGAAGGTTTAGAAGCAGATAAAGTATAAAAAAAAGGAGGTAGAATATGGAAATAAAAACTTTTTCGGATGGTGAGGCTATACTTTTTGGCTGGAAGACTATGAAGGATAATCTTGGTCTTTTTATCGGCATTTTGATAACCATGATTTTAGTTAATCTCCTGCCGGATATTATTGGCGATGCCATAAAGAGAAAAATACCGGTTCTATTTGTTGTGGCTTATGTGGTTTTTGGGGTTTTAAATTTGATAATAACCATTGGTTTACTCAAAATTGTTCTGAGATTTTGTGATAATGAAAAACCCCGGTTCACCGATCTTTTTTCCTGTTACCGGCTATTTTTTAAATATCTGTTTAGTGCAATCCTTTATATGTTAATTGTTTTGGGAGGGTTTATTTTATTTATTGTGCCTGGTATTATCTGGAGTATAAAGTTTCAGTTTTATCCATATTTGATAATTGATAAAGGTATGGGGCCAGTCGAGGCCTTGAAGGCCAGTGCTTTAATTACCAAGGGCGTGAAATGGGAATTGCTTGGTTTTGGCCTAATAGTTGGAATTATAAATTTACTTGGAGTGTTCTGTTTAGTTATTGGTGCATTTGCTACTGTTCCCGCGACGTGGGTAGCTTATGCTTTTGTCTATCGTAAGTTACTGGAGCAAACCGAGTTAGTTCAGCTGGAAAACGCTATTGGCCAATGAGGAGGGTCTTGTAGGGTTCACAGCGGAAAAATACCCAAAAAAGACAAAAAAATCTCATTGACAAGTTGCCTATGAGATGGTAAAATTAATCTGTATTTGCTTTTATTTTTTCCATTATTCCCGAAACGTGTCGAGATAGGATATAAAATAGGATATAAAAAGGAGCAAACATAGAATGAACTTACATATGGCGAGTATATTTAAAGTTTTATTGACTTTGATGATTTTGTGCGGGATTTGTATTGGGCAGTTTGCCTTTGCAGATGAATATGAAATTACAGACCTGGGGATGCTTGACGGCCATATAAAGAGTGAGGCCTATGACATAAATGATTATGGACAGGTTGTTGGTATTTCATATGAAAGAGTAGGGTATCCCGGTCCAGTTTACAAGGGCCACGCATTTTTATGGGATAACGGAACTATGACCGATCTTGGCACTCTCGGCGGCGATGAAAGTTTTGCCTACGGAATAAATGATTATAGTCAGGTGGTCGGTGGAGCTATTACCGCAGGAAGCAGCATCCAACACGCATTTTTATGGGACAGTGGAACTATAACTGACCTTGGCACTCTCGGCGGCCCTGAAAGTTATGCCGTGGCCATAAATAATCTTGGCCAGATTGCTGGAACTTCCAACATTGAAGAAGGGAATTACGGCCATATACATCCATTTCTCTGGGACAACGGAACCATGACCGATCTCGGTGACATCGATGGTGTTACTCACGGAACCTGGGCTGGCGATATAAATGATTCTGCTCAGGTGGTAGGTGTGGGCAGGATAGAGAATAGGAATCACGGATTTTTATGGGAAAACGCAACTATGTCAAATATCAGTAGCCTTAGTGATAGTATTTCCAGTGGCGCCTATGGGATAAATAATTGTGGTGAGGTAGTTGGGTATATATATGATGAAATAGGCGGAGAAGTGATGCAACGTGTATTTTTACTGGAAGACGGAAGCATGACATATCTTGATGTCCCTGGAGGTAGAGGCGGCTCAGATGCTTATGATATAAATGATTTTAGTGAAGTAGTTGGAACTTTTGTAGTAGCTAATGGCGAAGATTGGGAAGATCATGCTTTCTTATGGGAAAACGGAAGCATGACTGATCTTACGGAGTTGTTAAATCTTGAGTCTTGTTGGGCATCTTTTTATCCGAAAGCAATTAATAATGCTGGTCAGATTGTAGGATATGCGAATATGGTCGGCCAGGATTCACAGCATGCTATTCTTTTGACCCCAACAGGCATTATCCCCGAACCTTCCAGTGTTTTTCTCTTTACCTCTGGCCTTCTGGGTTATTTTTGGATTGGCAGATGCAAGAAGAGAAAAATCTAATATCGTATTGTTTTAAACTTGCCTTCAAGCTTTAATTCCAAACCGCTCCCGACTAATTTTCCCTCATTTCACCTTAAAACACACCATCATTTTTAAAAAATAAAAATTAGCACAGACCATAGAAATCTTTTATTCCATCAGAAACACGCCGCCTGTGGCGGATGGATTTGGCTGTCCGCCTTTGGCGGACGGGTTCCGCAGATACCGAAATTACGAAAGACCTTTACGTTAAGAAAATTGATCAAAGCGAGAATTTGTTATATTTGCTTATATATGAACTACTAAAAGGCAACAGAGTTTATTACATTATCTTTTTCTTTAAGGGGTTTACTTTAATGAAAACAAAGGTTATAATAGTATCTTGTAAATTAATAATGATATTGGTCTATAGGTTTGTGGCTCAGGTGAGTAGTTAGAAGTAAAAGGAAAAAAAGAATGAAGGCATTTTTGGTTGGGTTTATATTTTTGGTTATGGTGGCTATTTTTATAGGAATAGGCCTTTTGCTTTTTCCGTTTCTCATTGTCATGATATGGTTCCTGCGGATTATATTCATAGGCATTTTAGCTTTGCTTGTGATTTGGCTTCTGGGAAAACTGATTATTTTTGTATGGGAGAAAATAAGATAAATGAAACCCAGACTTACACCGTAAGTCTGCTGGCTGAATTTACCCCGCTCTTTTGGCTGGGATAAAATGTATAAATATAGGCGCATTCTTTTATTCCAAAGCATAAAAAAGGATAAATAATTTTATTTTTTGCTAAAAGGGCGGGATTAATTCGCACATATAATTTACATCAGCTTCGCTTCTGTAAATTATATGCTTATTAAAAATATATTTATTATGAATAGGAAATCTCCTCCTCAAGTTTTATATGATGTAATTATAGTCGGCGGCGGACCGGCAGGACTCACGGCTTCCATTTATACCTCAAGGGCAAGATTAAAAACTCTATTGGTGCAAAGTGAATTTTTGCCCAGCCAGGTTGCAATAACAGAAAAAATAGAAAATTATCCGGGATTTCCTGACGGAATCAACGGTTTTGAATTAATTGCGAGATTTAAAAAACAAAGCGCGATATTTGGAACAGAATTTATATTTGGAGAAGTGGAAAACATTCGGGTAGAGGAGAAAGGGCAACAAAATATGTGGCAGCTAAGTATTAAAGACAGCCTTAAAGGAGGAATAAAAAAATATGATTGTCTTTCTGTGATTATTGCCAGCGGGGCCAGGCCCAGGAAACTAGGCATAACTGGCGAAGATAAACTTATCGGAAAGGGAGTTTCTTGTTGTGCTATTTGCGACGGGGCATTTTTTAGGGGTAAAGATGTAATAGTGGTGGGTGGCGGAGATACGGCGGCAAAAGAAGCTTTATTTTTAACCAGATTTGCTAAAAAAGTCACGCTTATACACCGCAGGGATAAGTTGCGGGCAACAAAAATTTTACAGGAAAGAATATCGGCCAACAAAAAAATAGAGTTAGTCTTTAATTCACAAGTTATTGAGATTGCAGGAGAGGATAAGGTGCGGGCAGTCAAGTTAAAGAATACCAAAACAGAAAAAGAGGCAATTATTTCCTGTGATGGAGTTTTTGTTTTTGTAGGATTGTCACCCAATACAGATTTTTTAAAGGGCCTTGTAACTTTAGATGAAAAAGGTTACATTATCGCCGGCGTAGATATGGGGACGCAGGCAAAAGGTATTTTTGTTTGCGGAGATTGCCGTAAAAAGTTATTGTTTCAAGTGGTAACTGCCTGCGGAGACGGGGCAACAGCTGCTTTTTCCGCCAGGCAATATGTAGAGGATTTAAAAGGGATAGCGTATAAGTAAATGAAAGCTTAAATTTTAAGGAGTTTTGATATGGAAATAAAAGTAACTGATGAAAATTTTAAGCAAGAAGTATTAGAAAGCAGTATACCTGTTTTGGTAGATTTTTGGGCCGAGTGGTGTATGCCCTGTCGTCTGGTCGCGCCGGCAGTTGAAGAATTGGCTGAGGAATATCAGGGAAAACTTAAGGTTTGCAAATTGAACGTAGATGAAGGCCCTCAAACTTCATCTGAATATGGTATTATGAGTATACCCACCTTAGCTATTTTTAAAGAGGGTAAATTGGTAGATAAAATTATAGGAGCGGTTCCCAAAACTGAAATTATCTCTAAGATTGAACCCCACATTTAAGATAGAAGGAAGAGAATAGACCATATCTGATTTCCATTTCTTGTAATTATTGACACGGCAAGAACTTTATGCTAATATGTCCACGAAAAAAAAGGGCAGAAAATTGTAGCAGGTGCCCCCATAGCTCAACCGGCAGAGCAGGCGCCTCTTAAGCGCAAGGTTCAAGGTTCGATTCCTTGTGGGGGTACCATAAGGAAATCAAAAAATCAAAGATTTTCGCCTATTGTAGACAGGGAACAGGCAGGAAAGATAAAAGTTAATTTAAAACTGCAAAATTATTTTTTAGCGAGGGTGGCGGAATCGGGATACGCGCTAGCCTTAGGAGCTAGTGGAGAAGAACTCCATGGGGGTTCAAGTCCCCCCTCTCGCACCAGAAATGCAGAATTTAAGATTAAATTAGCAGCGAGGAT
>CAYUDR010000036.1:0-11004 GCA_964443705.1 uncultured Planctomycetia bacterium
GCAAGCTAAAAAGAAATTATTGGAGCCGGGACTAACCACAACATTCGCAAAGACTTTCTTTAAAGAAGCTTCGAGGCAAAGATAAAGATTTCTCTGTTCGGGACTAATGTAATTGGGATTTGAAGTAAGGCTGAAAGCCAGAATGCCATCTTCAGAGAGAATGCGTTTTGTCTCTTTAAAGAAATCTAAAGTGTAAAAACGATTAAGAAGAATTGTATGCGGTCCAGGCAAATTTAAAATAATTACATCATAAATCTCCTCTGTCCTTTGTACAAAGATTCTGCCATCGACGTTAGTAATCAGCTTAACTCTTTTTTCTTTTAAAATTTCTTTCTGGTCAGTAAATTTAAGAAATAAATCTATTATTTTAGGATCGAGCTCTACATAATCTACTCTAATTAAATCATATTTTAAAATTTCATCCAGAACACCTCCCCCCCCTCCTATCAACAGAATTTTTTTTGGGTACGGATGTTCCAGCATAGGAAAATGAACTTTCTTCTCAGCAGTCAATTTATCGGGGATAGAAAAAGATAAAAGACCATTTATGTAAAAACTTTTTACTTCATCATAATCAGTTACGGCTATATTGGAGTAAATGGTATCGGTGGAATAAACAATGTCCTGATGGGGCCATCTTAAACTGAGTGAATATGCCCTTAAAGCAGGGATTTTAAAGAAGAAGAAAGAAAATACCAATAAAAACAAGAAAGCAACTATGGCCTGCGGTTTATACTTAAGACCAACCAGAAAAGCAAAAAAAAGATTTATAATTGAGAGTAAAAAGATAATCTGTAACGGAAAAAATCGCTGTATTAAAATAAAACTTACTATCAGGCCCCCTATAGATGCCCCTATAGCTTCTAAAATATAGGCCTTGCCAATAGCCGTTTGCCTCGCCTTTATCTGAGAAGCAAGAAGATGACAGCCCAATACAAACAAAAAACCTGCTATAATGCAAACCAGGGATAAAGAAACTAAGCTCAAGCTGCATATAATAGATGGGCTTATAACCTGACCAGCCATAAGATTAAAAAAACGGGGTATGCCACGAATAAAAATACAGGTTGCCGGTAAACTAAAAGCAAAAACAACCTGCAAAAAAGAGAAAACTAAAGGCCCTTTTTTAATCTTTTCCGCCAAAAGACGGCCAAGTATCAAGCTGCCAAAACTAACCCAGAGGAGCCACGCAAAAAGGGCCAGGCCAATAGTCATTTCATTGCCGTAAAAAATACTCAGCAATTCCCGCATTAAAACAATCTGGGCTGCCATAGAACTAAAGCCGACAACGACCAGACACAGAGCAAAAATTCTTTTCACAGCAGTCTTCCTTTTCTTAATTTTTAGGCGTTATTAAATTCTATCAAATTTTAATGCCAGACACCGGGTATTTTTGAATGGCAAAATTTGCACTTACCATCTTTGATATTATTTTCAAGGATAATATACCCCATGCGTCCGATAATTAACTTGTTGCAATTATGACAGTAGGTATTTTCGAATTTATGACCTGCTACGTTACCAATATAGACATATTGCAATCCGCATTCTTTGGCTATGGAGTGCGCCTCTTCCAATACAGAAAGTGGCGTGGGGGGTAAATTCTTCAGTTGATATGAAGGGTGAAATCGAGAGAAATGAAGCGGGGTATCACTGCCCAATTCTTTTTTAATCCAATCACACATTTTTCTTATAACTTTCTTATCATCATTAAAGGTGGGAATAATAAGATTGGTTATTTCAAGATGGACATTATTTTTTTTTAATATGGTCATAGTTTCAAGCACAGTATTAAGATAACCCTGGGCGATCCTGCTGTAAAAATCCTGACTAAACCCTTTTAAATCAATATTAGCGCCGTCCAAAAATTCACTTAACTCGCTGACAGGCAAAGGATTAAGCGACCCATTTGAGTGATAAACATTTTTAACACCCCTTTTTCTGGCAATTACACCGGTATCAAACATATATTCATAAAAGGTTGAGGGTTCGGTATAAGTATAAGCAATGGTGGGACAATTATATTTAAAAGCCGTTTCTACTGCAGCTTCTGGAGGTAAATAGATATTGTTTGTCTCCTGGGGACTGAATTGTGAAATCTGCCAGTTCTGGCAATTTTTGCATCTAAAATTACAGCCGGCAACAGCAATTGAAAATGCATTTGTGCCCGGTAAAAAATGAAAAAGGGGTTTTTTTTCAATAGGATCGACATGTGCCGCTGTGGGATTGGCATAGGCAAGTGAATAGAGCTTTCCTTTTTCTGCTTTCCGCGCCTTGCAAAATCCCATCATACCGTTCTTAAGGCGGCAATCCCTTGGACAAAGGTGACAGTTAACTGTCTCAGAATCTATTTTTTCATAAAAACTGGCTTCTTTCTTGTAGATAAAACCATAACCACCGCCCTGGGCTCTGGCGGTTTTCTTTAAAAAATCCAATAAAAAAGGCGAAACTGCAATGGCCGTCAAAAATCCGAGAGATATCTTGCAAAAATTCCGCCTGGTTATCTTTTGTGAAAAAAAATCCTTTTTCAACTTATTTTTGAATTACTCCTTACTTCCCTCCCGGCTTTCTCTTCTCTTCCTCGCCAGAAGCTTTCTTAAATTCTTTTATGGCTTTGCCGACAGCACGTCCTATTTCAGGCAACTTGGCTGCTCCAAAAACAAGCAGTAAAATAACAAGGATAACGATGAGTTCAGGTAGACCAATTCCAAACATTAATTCCTCCTTCTTCCTCGCCTCTTTTCATCACTCCGGGGGGAATTCCTGTGCGCCTATTACAGAAAATCCGCCGCAGGTGAATTATGGCTTCACTTGATTTATTCTTCTTTGTGGATATATTTTGTCGGTTCGTTTTCGAATTTTTCCTTGCAGTGTTCACAGCAAAAATAATAGGTATCTCCTTCATATTCCAAACTGGCAAAGGCCGCATCAACATCAATATCCATCCCGCAAACAACATCTCTAGCTTTCATCTCTCCTCCTTGAAATAAACGCATAATTTACAGACTTCGCAGAATGACGTAAATTACATGCGTGAATTCACGCCTGCCCGTCTGGCAGGCGGGGAATCCGCCTCGGGCGGATTATATAATATAGATTCATCTAAAAATAGCTTATTTTCAGTATATCACACAGAATAAAGGCTTTCAAGGTAGAAAACAGACCACCCATGCCACATGCCCGCCGTGGTGGGGTGAGTAGGGGGATCTGTCCTTTGTTGACTTCCGTTTTAAGTTGTGCGAAAATGTAATCATGGATATAAATGATGTTTGTAAAAAATATAAACTGCCACAAGCTGTGAACCAAATTTTAAAGGAAAATGGTTATACCAAGCTTTTTCCCCCACAAAAAACTGCTTTTAATTCTGGAGTCCTGACTAAAAAAAACTTTGTCCTGTCGATGCCGACTGCCTCCGGAAAAACTCTCATAGCTGAATTATGCATGTTAAAAACCATTTTAGGCCAAGGTGGCAAATGTTTATACGTAGTACCCTTGAGGGCTCTGGCTTCAGAAAAAACAGAAGATTTTAAAAAAAAGTATTTGTCTCTCGGTATTAAAATCGGCATGGCTACAGGAGATTACGACATTCCTTCATCCCATTTAGCAAAATATCAAATTCT
The DNA here is from genome assembly GCA_964443705.1 of uncultured Planctomycetia bacterium. Taxonomy (GTDB): domain Bacteria; phylum Omnitrophota; class Gorgyraeia; order DAOVKU01; family DAOVKU01; genus DAOVKU01. The sequence continues at coordinate 3,621 of CAYUDR010000036.1, forward strand.
GGTAGCTACGGCCGAAAAAATAGATTCTCTCTTGCGTTTTCGCGCCCGCTGGCTTTCTGAACAAACAACCCTGGCTATTTTCGACGAAATTCATTACATAAATGATTTAAGCCGCGGCCCAACATTAGAGATTCTAATTACCCGTATGCGCCAGCTAAATCCTCATCTTAAAGTGCTTGGTTTGAGCGCCACTATTAAAAATGCAAACCAGATAGCAAAATGGTTAGAAGCAGATTGCATCTTAAGCCAATGGCGCCCTGTTCCCTTAAAAGAAGGGATTTATTACAATAGTAAAATCCATTTTAATGACGGGGAAACAAAAAATCTTACCATCCCTTCTGTTTCGAAAGAGTTGGGCTGGATTGCTTGCCAAACCATAACCGATGGCGGGCAAGTGCTGGTTTTTGTCAACACCAGGCGTTCCACACAGGCAACTGCCAGAGAAATTGCCAAGATTATCCCAATGCACCTAGATAAAAAAACAAAGGATGAATTAGAAATTCTTTCAAAGTCCTTTAAAAAATCTATAACTGAAGAAACGGAAATAGATGCTAAATTAGCTCAGGCTATTAAAGGCGGAGTAGCTTTTCATCACGCCGGCTTACGTTTCTCTCAAAGAAAAAAAATAGAAGACGCCTTTAAGCAAAATTTAATAAAAGTCATTTGCGCCACCCCAACCCTGGCGGCCGGCGTCAATTTACCGGCCAGACAGGTTATAATCAGAGATTACCGACGCTATGAAGCTGGCCTTGGTTCACATCACATAGCTGTTTTTGAATATAAACAGATGTGTGGCCGTGCCGGCCGGCCAAAATACGATAAACGGGGAGAGGCCCTTCTGATAGCCAAGAGCCAGGATGAATTAGATACCCTCTTTAGAGAATTCATTAATGCTGAGCCTGAACCTATAATTTCCAAGCTGGGCTCTGAGAGTGCACTGCGAATACATTTACTGGCTGCCATTTCCTCAAATTATGTCAAAGATAAAAAAGGAATGCTTAATTTTTTATCCAAAACTTTTTTTGCTACCCAGCAAGAAGCGCAAGAGCTGGAATTTATTATTGAAAAAATAATAGATTTTTTCATTGAGGAAGCAATGATAGAAAATATAAATGGCAGGTTCAAAATTACTTCCTTCGGCCATCTTATTTCGAGGCTTTATATCGATCCTGTAAGCGGGGTTGTATTAAGAAACGGGCTTATCAGTGCAAAGTATAAAAAAAATATAAATAATTTAAGTTTTTTGCACTTGATGTGCTCAACGCCGGATATGAATACATTGACCGTGGGTAAATCAGATTATATTGATGTGGAAAACGTAAGCGCTATTCACGCAGAAAAATTTTTAATCCCCACTGAAAGCCGTTATAGAAATGCCTCTTATTTACAACAACTCGGTACAGTTAAAACTGCGTGGCTATTAGATAAGTGGTGCGAAGAAGAAGGTGAGGAAAAAATCTGTAAAAAATTCGGTGTGGGCCCAGGAGACATAAGAAGATACGTAGATACTTCAGACTGGCTCATTTATGCAAGCCAGCAGTTGGCCAGAATCTTTAAGGCTATGGATGTTTTAAGTTATTTGGATAAACTGCGGCGGAGGCTTAAATATGGAATAAAAGAAGAACTGTTAGAGCTGGTTAAATTAAAAGGTATTGGTAGAATACGATCAAGAGCCCTCTATTCGGCTGGTTTTAAAAGTATCTCCGATATCAAAAAAGCGCCTTTAAGAAATCTTAGTAAAATACCCCGCCTTGGCTCTCAAACAGCCAAAAACATCAAGCGCCAGGCAACCCATCAAGCCTGAAAAAGACACCTTCTGCCCGGGCAATTAATATCTCTTTTTTATCCGAAATAACCGCCTCAAGATAGACAAACTTACCTTTTTGTTTTAGAATTTTAGCCCTGGCGAAAATATCGCATTTGGCGGGATTTTTGAAATTTATTTGAAATTTCTTCGTTGCAAAACAACTACTATTAAAAAGCTCACCCATAACAACAGCCATGGCGGTATCCGCCAGGCTCATAATGGCTCCGCCGTGAATAACGCCGTTTGGGTTTTTTACCACCTCACTAAAAGGCAGATAAAGATGAGATTTATCTCTATCTATACTTATAACTTTTATTTTCAGCGCTCTTTCAAATTCACATTTAGTTTCGTGCATATTTATTCACTCTTGTTATAAAGACAATTTTCCGCCTATAAATAAACCAAACTATTAAAATAAAAAGTTTTGCCTCAAACAGGGATTTTAAAAAAGAATTATAATGAAAGCTTTAAATTTATAATTTAAAATACTTAATTTCTTTATTGAGCTCATTTATTGTCTTTTCTAAATCAACCATGTGGAGTTTTAGTTTTTCATCTTGCAAACTCTTCATTTTTTCGACACAATCAGTTAATTCAGAAAATCTTTCTTTGATTTTCGTAATTTGAAATCTTAATTTTTTAACCATTTCGGCCAGGCCTTTAGCTATGGGCTGCAACTGATCTTTTGAACGCAAGCTGATATCCAAATTCAAATTGCCACTGGCTATATCACCGGTGACCTTTTCAAATCGATAAGCCGGGCCAGCTATTCTATGCGAAATAAACAAAGTTGTAATTATCATCGCCAACCCCACAATGACAATTGTTATTAAAGCCGTAAGCGCCAAAAGCGGCAATAAGTAATCAGCTGTGCTTTTGATAACAAGCCGCGAATTTTCAAAAGCTGTGGTCGTTGTTTCAGAAGAAAGCAAATAAATCAAACCCCCAAATAAAACACAAGCCAATATAACTAAAAGACAAAATTTAATTATAAACTTGCTCTGAAACTTCCTGTCAATAAAAAACTTCCTTCTTTTTGCATAATCATTTCTTTGAATTTCCATTGCTACCTCCTCATTATTATAAAAACTATTTTAATTCCATGTTTTTTAAAACTTCTTCATTTATTTTAATGTAACTTTTTTCTTTTAAATCATCTAGCCATTCTTGCATCATTGCAGTTTCTTTCTCGCGACGCAGACTGCGTTTTATCTCCTGCTTAATATCGGGAAGTAATTTTATTTCCGGATTTCTCGATTTTAACTGCTCGTAATAAGCTATTACCTCATCATCATAGATGTAAACGCTGTCGGAAATCTCCTTAGCCTTCTTTTGAATCAGTAATACCAAAAGGCTTTGTTTCCAGTAATTTTCTATGGCCTTGATAAATTTTTTGTCTTTGTCAAGATTGAGCGTTTGAGCAACTTGTAGAAGAATTTCTTTTTCAATTAAGTCATTCAAAATTTGCATTTTATTTTCCATTGTCTTCATAGACTGCGGCCTGTAAAGTGTAAGGGCCCTTAAATCCTGTTTAAAATCTTCTACGCTCATATAATAATCATTAATCTGGGCGATAACCTCTTTTGATTCTTCTTCCCTCGCACAACCAGCTGCAATTAAAATAAATGCGATTAAAGTTACTATTAAAAAGTTCTTCATGAATATCTCCTCCCCTAATTGACAATCCAAAAAACCTGTTAAAAAATCACTAAAATTTCTCTATGAAACATTCTAAATCTTAAAAAAATTGTTGTCAAGTGAGAAAATTACTCCAAAATCATTTTTGTATTAAAATATTTTATTGATAAATTAGTTGTTGGTCGAAGCGGGATTTTAATTTCGGGAAGAAAAAGAGAAGATATTCTTCTTCTGTTATCAATTCAGCCTTTTTTTTATCATAAAGAGATTTTATGAATTAAAAAACCTGATTATTTTTCTTTTTTTTACTATAACCTAATATGCCCTTTTTTAAGGCAACGATGGCTGCTTTCCCACTCTTTTAAAATAAATATCTTTATTTCCTAACTGATAAATAAATCTCTTTAATTCCGCATTGCCGTGGTAAGGCCAGTAGCCAAATCCAAGCTCTCTGGCTTCTCTATATGCCTCTTTTATAGTCCAGCCTTCAACAACTACGCGATAGGCGGCAATCATAGCCCCTGTCTGGTCTGAACCGGATTCACAATGTATATAAATTGGCTGTTTGCTTTTGTCTATTACTATATCCAGAAACTTTAAAACCTGATTATCCGTCGGTTTCTTGTAAACTGATAAAGGGATATTTATAAATTCCAATCCGCATTGCTTGGCAAGGTGCTTTTCGGCAAAGGTGAGACTGTCATCTGAGCGCAAACTTAAAACAGTCTTTATCCCTCTTTCTTTTAATTGCCTTACTCCACCAGCCGATGGGCGCCCCCCTCGATAAATTTGATCATTAACTTGCTGAAAATTTGGAATATCAGAAAATGCGTCATCCATATGAGGATTATAGGCACATCCGCTCAACATGCTTATAATAAACAAAAAGGTCAAAATTTTTCTCAATTAGATATTCTCCTTATTTTTTTAACTCTTTTTTTGCATCTTTAATAAGTCTTTCTCTTTCGTCTAAAATTTCATTAATGCCTTTTATATCCTCTTCATCTAAGGTTATATCGCAGGCCACTATATTTTCTGTTATTTGCTCGGGATGCCTTGCGCCGCAGATGGCGCTGGTAATTCCCTTTTGCGAAATGAGCCAGCTAATCGCCAGTTGCCCCAGACTAAGTCCGTATTTAAGAGCCAGGGGTTCGATTTTTTCTAACATTATTTCTTTATTAATTCCAAAATTTTTACCTCTCAAATCTAAATGTCCGCCGCGAACAAGGTCATCCGGTATGGGCTTTCCCTTAAAAAACTTTCCTGTCAATATGCCGGAATGTAATGGAGAATAAACAACTACCCCTATGTTATGTTTATAACAAAATGGTAAAATATCTTTTTTTATCTCCCGGCGAAATAAATTAAAAGGCGGCTGCAAACTATGTAATGGGCAATACTGCATAAATTCTTGTATCTGCTTTACTGAATAATTGCTAACACCCACAGCTTTAATTTGTCCTTTTTCAAAAAGTTTTTTCAAAATGAGAGCACTCTTTTTTATGGGTACCTTTTCATCCGGCCAGTGAATTTGATACAAATCAATATAATCGGTCTTAAGGGCCTTTGTACTTTGTTGGAATTCCTGTAATATCTTCTGAGGACTAAGGTCGTTATAAATACGACCTTTACTATCCCATGAAAGCCCTGTTTTAGTTGCCAAAATTATCTTCTTCCGTTTTCCTTTTATGGCTTTTCCTACAACTTCCTCTGAATGACCAAATCCATAAACCCTGGCTGTATCTATAAAATTAATATCTAATTCTAAAGCACGCTCCACCGTTGCCGCAGAATTTTTATCACTCTGCTGGCCCCACCATTGGTCCGAACCGAAAGCCCACGTGCCAAGAGAAATAACAGATAGTTCTAATGACGAATTTCCCAATTTACGATATTCCATAAAATACCATTCCCATTTCTACCTTTTCTCTAATTAAAAAGCTGAGATTCCATCTTTTTAAAACGTCCTGCGGAATACCCTTTTCTCTAATTTCAAAATGCAGATGAGGTTTTATGCCTTTAGGTCTCGCATTGCCGGTCCTGCCAACTCTTCCTATAACCTGCCCTTGTTTAACCGGCTGCCATTTCCTGACTTCTATTTCCGGTAAATGTAAATAATAAGATTTCAAATTCGGCCAGTGCCAGATAACTACATAATAGCCGGAATATTTATCATAATCTGTCTTTACAACAAAACCTGATTTAGCAGCAAGAACCGGTGTACCTAAAGGTGCCTGTAAATCAATACCTTGATGTTTGCGGCCACCCTTGCGGGGTGAGCCAAAATGTCCGTCTCCATAGGCATCCATTCTAATTTTCAAAGGTATATTTTGCGGTAAAGGTTTTAAGAGAAAGTGACTATCACAACAGAAAAAGTGACAGACTAAAATAAAACTAAGTCCGACGATAACAAAGATTAAAAGAAAATATAGCTTTTTTAATTTGCGCATCGTCTTTTGTTTCTGTCTTATTTTAATATCTCCACAGTCTTGCGGTTATCATTGCTTAGGAAAATGAAGAAACTTCTGACTCGCTCCACCAGAGGCACAAGCGCTACCATATACATGCGATAAATCAATATGGGCAAGTTCCGCCTCCTTATTTACTTTTTAAAAATATCATTTAAACTTTTTTTATAAACTTCTAAATCATCGGTGCTATACAAAACAATTCTTAACAGAGTTAATTTACCATACTTATCTATCTCTTCACTAATAGTTTTAAGGGCAATTTTAGAGGCCTGCTCCACGGGGTATCCATAGGCACCAGTTGACAATGACGGAAAAGCTAAGGAAGCTAGATTATTCTCTCGAGCCACTTCAAGGCAGCACCTGTAGGCACTGGCCAACAATTCCGGCTCACCTTTATCTCCACCTCTATATATCGGCCCTACAGCATGAATTACAAAGCGAGCCGGCAAATTGCCGCCTGTGGTAATTTTAGCATTACCTGTCTGGCAACCACCGAGCTTGCGGCACTCCCGGGCAATCTCAGGCCCACCAATTCCATGAATAGCACCGTCTACTCCTCCTCCTCCGGCTAAAGAACTGTTGGCAGCGTTCACTATCGCATCTACTTTGACTGAAGTAATATCACCTTGAATAAGCTCGATCAAACAATTATTAATCTCTATAGAGGTTGTCATAACAAAGCCTTTATCTAATAAACGATGGTTTCCGGTCGATTTATATATCCTTCAAAATCTATTTCGCTGTTAATGGCTTCTCTTATAGCTCCCTTGCGAGTCGCTACCGGAGGGTGAGTTTTAAAATAACTAAATTTCCTTCTCTCTCTTCGCCTATCAATTTCTTGTATTTTGTCCAGCATTATCAAAAGAGCATAAGGATTGAAACCCGCTTTTTTAGTATATTTAACTGATAATTGATCGGCTTGAATTTCATCTTCTTGTGAATAAGCAACTATCAGGCTTGCAAATGCAAAATCAACTCCCTGGCTCACCTGGGGATTAGAACAAGCACGAGCAGTTAAAATTCTCAGAAGATTATAAAAATATTGACCTTGTATTCTTTTAACAGCATGCATGGCGGCCGTGTGACCTATTTCATGCGCTAAAACACCGGCAATTTCATCATCTGAATCCGCTATATTTACCAGGCTATCACTTATATAAATAAAACCACCGGGCAGAGAAACCGCATTAACTTCTTCATCTTTTATAACTTTAAAATGATAAACGATATCTTGTCTATCACTGACTTCTGCCAGCCGCCTTCCGATTTCAGCCACGCGACATTGCATATCTTGATCAGCCAATTCAAATTGCTCATCCATTTGACGGGCTACTTTACGCCCTAAATCAACTTCTTTTTTTGTGGAGTAAAGATATGTCTCGTGTTTCTTGGTAGCCAGGTTATATTCTGTAGTAAGACAACCAGAAAAAACAATACCCATTAATACAATTATAGATAAAATAATAGG
>CAYUDR010000037.1:0-10967 GCA_964443705.1 uncultured Planctomycetia bacterium
GGCTAACAGGCAGTTCTGCATAGATAAGGCCGGAAAATTTAAAACTTACGGTCCTCTAAGTTGGGGGTTGACAGCCTGTGATGGCCCTGGAGGATATGAGGCCTACGGAGCCTTGCCCTCGACTTTTAAGCCAAAGCATAATGGAACCATCGCTCCTACGTCTGCGGGAGGGAGTATGGAATTTACACCGGATATTTCACTGACCTGCCTTAAGAATATCTATAAGAGGCAAAAAGAAAAGCTGTGGGGTAGATATGGTTTTAGCGATGCTTTTAACCTCGATAGGAACTGGTATGCTAAGGATGTAATCGGCATAGACCAGGGGGCCATGCTTTTATCTATTGAAAATTATAGAACCGCATTTGTCTGGAATACTTTTATGAGACTTCCTTTTATTAAAAAAGCCCTTAAATTAGCTGGTTTTAAAGAAGGGACAAAAGAGGTTAGTCAACCGCCTGCGCCTGTATATGAAGCCCACAAAACCACTTCTTCTGTAATTATAGATGGCAGTCTTGATGAATGGGATAAATATGATAAAATTACTCTGACGACTGCCAAAAATCTTGATTACGGAGCTGTTACCGATCCCGAAAAGGATCTAAGGGGAGATATTTATTTTTCCTGGGATGAAAATTTTCTTTATTTGGGTGCTTTAGTTTATGATAACGATTTAATTAATTGTTATTCCGGCCACTATCTATATAAGGGAGATGTGATAGAGTTATTTTTGGACCCGCAGGCAAATAATTTTTCATGGGGCAATAAAAAGGATTTTCAAATAGGATTGGCTCCTGTATCAGAGGCAGGTAAAGCGGCTGCTTTTGCCTGGTTTCAGAGAATTGAACCTTCAGCTTCCCAGATTGATATATCCGCCAGAAAACTCAAAATAGGTGACCGGGATGCCTATATTCTAGAAGCAGCTATTTCCTGGGATTTCTTAAACTTAAAGAGCCCCCGGCCCGGCCAGCTCATAGGGGCCTCGGTGGCCATACACGATCTTGATGAAAAAGACAATACCCCCCAATGCAAGCTAAACTGGTATTTTATTGAAAATTTTGGCAAGGATAAGAGCGGTTTTGAGTTGGGTGAGATAAAACTCTCTAAATAGCTAAATAGGCTCCGCCTGAAACTTATTCGCCAGTAGGTAGGCAGCCCGTTTTATTAGCCCTAAAAGAAAGGGATAAATATTTTTGGTCACGGACGCTAAAATATTAACTTTTTACCTTTGGGTTATTTTTTAGAAAGGTTGTAAGATGAAGGCAGTTTTACAGAGAGTGAGAAAAGTGAGTGTGTCTGTGGATGGGCAACAAATTAGTCATACTGGGGTAGGACTGCTCATTTTGTTAGCAGTAGAAAAGGATGATAGTGAAAAAGAGGCTGAGTATTTATCTTCAAAAGTTTTAAGCTTGCGTATATTTGAAGATAGAAATGGTAAAATGAATCGTTCTATTTGCGAAATCAAAGGCGAACTTATGGTTGTTTCTCAGTTTACTCTTTTAGCAGATTGCCGAAAAGGCAATCGTCCTTCTTTTGATAGAGCCGCTCATCCGAAACTGGCGTATGCGCTTTATAATTATTTTATAGAACGACTGTCTAAAAATTCAAAACTAATTGTTAAGAGGGGTAAGTTTGCAGCCAAAATGGAAGTACGCCTTATTAATGACGGGCCGCTGACAATTATAGTTGAGAAGCAAAAATGACACAGATAGGCATAGATATCGATGGTGTTATCGCAGATACCGATACAGCTTTTAGAAAGCGGATGGGTGAAGTGTTTAAAAAAGAATTCCCCAGGGATATGGTGAAAGAATTTCATTATGAAAACTGTTTTAATTTCAACCGCAAAGAAATTGATGTATTCTACAATCTATTTTTAGACAAAGAGTTGTGGAAAAGCATTAAATTAATTAAAGGCGCCAGGCCTACCATGGCAAGTTTGAAGCACAAACATTCTTTAATTATTATTACCGGCAGGCCCATCGAGGTTAAGGATATTACTTTAGAATGGCTGAGGCTGAAAAAGATTCCCTTTGATAAGCTTTATTTTATGCAAGGACGACAGAAACACGAAATCGCCAGAGTGAACAAACATAAATTCTCTCTCTTTTTAGAAGACCATCCGGATTATGCCTATAGAATGGCTAAAGATGGCGTTAGAGTGCTTTTGATGGATTATCCATGGAATCAAAGAATGAAAAATCATCCTAATATCCAGAGAGTTAAGAATTGGAGACAGATAAATAAAATTTTAAAAGATAGTAGACTTTTATAGATGCCCATTACCCCAGACGTTTTAAATGATGAGATACTTATTTTTCTAGATATTGAAACTACCGGCCTAAAGTTTGACTCTGATAAAATAATAGAAATAGGGGCCATCAAGGTAAAAAATGGAAAAGTAATAGAGGAATTTCACTCTCTCATCAACCCACAAGTTCCCATATCTTTTTTTATTACACGCCTTACCGGATTAAAAGAAGAAGACATTATTTCTAAACCGACCATTCAACAAAAAACCAGAGAACTTTTTGTATTTTTAAATAAACATCCGATTATTTGTCATAATGTCTCTTTTGAAAAGGGTTTTTTGTCTGCAATAAAAGGTAATGTGTTAGAAAATACCTTTTTTGACACCTGTGAAATTGCCGCCCTTCTTTATCCCACCCTGCCAAGCCATAGACTCCAAAGCCTTCTGAAATTTTTCAAAATCAAAGATACAGAAGCACACCGGGCATTAATAGATGCCCAAGACACTTTCAAGGTCTGGAAATCTCTTTTTATAAATTTGACTTCTGTTGATTTAGAACGCATTCGGATGATGAATAAAATATTTTCCAAAACCAACTTACCCGTAAGAAAAATTTTTAGTGACCTAATTAAGTTTCTTGAAAAACACTCGAAGGGGAAGAATAGAAAACAAGAAATTTCATCGCTGTCTTCTGAAATAAACACTGAAGGCGAAAACCGCACATACACAAAGCTGCGCAGGCAACAAATCAATAAGAATATGATTAGGGAAATTTTTAAAACCGGCGGTTCGCTTTCACAAACTATGAAAGATTATGAAATGCGAGAAGAACAAATGCTTATGTCCGAGTGTGTGGCTGAGGCCTTCAATCAGGATAAGTATTTGGCTATAGAAGCTGGTACCGGCGTTGGAAAGTCTCTGGGCTATCTTATACCCTGTGTGATTTTTAGCGTCAATAATAAAGAAAAAATTGTTATTTCTACAAATACCAAGAATTTACAGGATCAGCTTATTCAAAAAGATATTCCTCTCTCAAGGCGCATACTTAAAATGAATTTTAAAACAGCCGTTATTAAAGGCAGAGAAAATTATTTGTGCCTGAGAAAACTGGAGGAACTATTAGCAGATTGCCGGAATCTCGACGATGAAGGTAAGTTGGCCCTGGTTTATTTGATTTCATTTAAATGCATGAGCCGGGAAGGCCAGCTTTCCGAAATCAGTCCTTATCTTTTGGCTAAGAATAAATATTTAGCAAATTTTGTAAAGTTTGTGGCTTCAGAACTTCCATTTTGTCTTAAGGAAAAGTGCCAGCATTTTAAGCAATGTTTTTATCAGCAGATGGTAAGGCGTGCTCAGGAAGCTGATATTTTAGTTGCCAACCATTCTTTAATTTTTTCTAGAGCCTCCTGGATGCCGGAATATTCTTATCTTATTTTAGATGAAGCCCATAATATAGAAGATGTTGCAACCAGCGCATTCACTGAAGATGTTACCCTCCAAGACTTGAAGTTTTTAATGGATAGTCTTTTGGATAAGAACACAAAGAAAGGACTTTTTTATAAACTGGCGAGAAAAAAATATTCCATTGATACTGTGCGTCTTAAAAAATTGAAGGACCAAGTATTTAAAGTAAGAACGTCTTTGTCAGATTTTTCGAGAAAAATTATTTCTTTTTTTGCTGTAGATAAACAACAGCCGGCATTTATGATAGTGACTAAAAATTTTGCAAAAGCTGAAAAAGAACCGGCATTTATAGTTGTAAAAGAGGCATGTTCCCAGTTAATAAATTCTTTAAGGGAATTAATTGAGAGCCTTTTTTTGTTATCTTCTTCTTCTGGGTTGGATTTTGAGGATAGAGTTAAAGTAGCTGGTTTTGCAGAAAAGATAGAGTCCAAAGTACGTGTTCTTAAAGAGCTACTTTCGGTTAATAACCAGGAAAGGATTAAATGGATGCAATTTAAAAGAGTAGATGGGGAAGAAACATCTTTTTTATGGAGCTTTTTTTCTAGCCCCCTTGAGGTTGGGGAGCTTTTGATAGATTTAATATTCAGGAATCTAAAAGCGGCTGTTTTGACGAGTGCCACTTTAATGGTTGGTGGTAATTTTTCGTTTTTTTCGCAAAGAGTCGGCTTGAGCTTACTTAAGAAAGAAAAATTATTTTTTAAAGCTGTTAGTTCTCCTTTTAATTTTCAAAAACACACTATTCTTGGCATACCCAGAGACTTTCCGCTGTATAATTATAGAAACAGGCAGGAATTTATTAATTCCCTGGCAAGGGGGATTAATAAAATAGTTTTAGCCATAAGAGGCAAGAGTTTAGTTCTTTTTTCTTCCAGAGAAAGAATGGAGAAAGTTTATATGAAGATAAAAGAGTCACTTGAGGGTGAGGGCATTTTAACCTTGTGCCAGGGCTTAGATGGTTCAAGATATTTTCTTATCAGGCAGCTCAAAGAGGCAAAGGGAGATATTCTTGTGTTTGGCTCAAAAAGCTTCCAGGAGGGCGTTGACGTGAGCGGTCTATCGGTGGTTTTCATAGATAAATTGCCGTTTCCCCACAGGCATAATCCTATAATTTCTGCCAGGCGCACGCATTTAATTAAAAAAGGAAAAAATCCTTTTAAAGAGTATGAATTGCCGCTGGCTTCTATTGCCTTAAGGCAGAGTTTTGGCAGGCTTATCAGGAAAAAAACGGATTTTGGTTTAGTTATTATTTTTGATAGTCGCTTGCTTGATAAAGATTATAAGGAATTTATCTTAACGTCTTTGCCTCAGAGCCCGATAGTTGCTCTTGGAGAAAGCGAATTTTATTCATCTTTAAAAAAGAGATTTGCTGCCCTAAAGAAAAATAACTAGAAATCTTAATACAGGTTTTGGCCTTATCCACAGGGATACCCTTAGGGGCACAAGTAGGCCTTCCTAATTTCTCTGAAGAAAGGGTCTTATCCGATGGGATTGATGAAGTTTAAACTCAAAGTTTCTAAAGAAGGTTTGAAAATAATTTTATTATTTGTTATACTGTAGTTAAATAATAAATAATATTAATTCTCGCGGGGCGATGAAAAAACAATTCTGTACCGTGGAGGAGAAGGTGAAGAAAAAGAACATGAAAGATAGAATATGTAAAGTAGAGCTTTGTAAAATTGTAATAAATAAAAGCAGTGATATACAGACGATTGTTTTAAAAGAAACGAAAGGAAATCGCACCCTTACCATTGGCATAGGTAACTCGGAAGTAAATGCCATTAAACTTGAAATTGCCAAAGTTAAACCTCAAAGGCCAATGACACATGATTTATTAAAAAGGGTCATTGAGGTTTTTGACGCTACCGTTGAAAAAATAATAATTGATAAACTTCAATTTTCAACTTTTCACGCCAAAATTTTCCTAAAACTTGATTCCAAAGACATAAGGCAAATTGATGCCAGGCCATCGGACAGTATAGCGCTGGCTCTGAGAACAAAATCTCCCATTTATGTGACCGATGAACTTTTGAATAAAGTTCAAAAGTTCGAGGTCGGTTAATTTTAGTATGAAAATCACAGGTGGTGAGGCCCGAGGAAGGCCTCTTTATATTCCAAAAAAGATAATAAGGCCTACTCAGAATGCAGTAAGAGAGGCCATTTTTAATATTATAGGTCCTTCCTTTTTCAAAGATGCAGTTGTTCTTGATCTTTTTTGTGGTAGTGGAGCCTTGGGAATTGAAGCCTTAAGCCGGGAAGCAAAAGAAGTTATTTTTATAGATGACAAGAAAGATTGCATGGTGTCTGTCAGGAGAAATTTGGCTATTTTTGGCAAAGAAATTGATAAGAAAACTTCCTTAATAAAGACAGATGTTTTTAGGGCCATAAAAGTTTTTAGCAGAAAAAAACGAAAATTCAGTTTAATTTTTGCGGACCCGCCATATCATAAAAATTTGGGGGGAAAATGCTTGAAAGCCTTAGATGAATATGATATACTGACTCGCAACGGCTTGATTGTAATTGAGTATTTCAAAAAAGAGATTCTTGATATAAAAACGAAAAATTTAGCTTTTTTAAAACTGAAACAATATGGTGATACAAAAATTTCTTTTTTTAAAAGCAAATCCCTTTGATATTTATTATCTAAAGGGTTAAATATGCACAGGAAAAAATGACGAAGAGAGCGGTTTTTCCAGGTACTTTCGATCCCATAACCTACGGCCACATAGATCTTATAAAAAGAGCTTCTAAGATATTTGATGAGATAATTGTGGCTGTTGCTGATAATTCGTCAAAAGTGACTCTTTTTGGCCTCAAGGAACGACTAAATATAGTCAGGCGTGCCACAGAGGATATTGAAAATGTTAAAGTTGAATCCTTTAACGGTTTAGTGATTAATTATGTTAAAGAGAAAAAGACGAATGTAATTATTCGGGGATTGCGAATGATTTCTGATTTTGAATATGAATTTCAGATGGCTCTTACTAATCGGAAGCTATCCAGCAATATTGAGACGATTTTTATGATGCCAAGCGAAAACTATTCATATTTTTCTTCAAGATTGCTTAAAGAAGCTGCAATTCTCGGGGCCGATTTGAAAGGTTTTATCCCTCCTTTTGTAATTGAAAAACTAAAATCCAAGTTAAAACACGCAAATAAAAAGTAATGGATTTATTCCAACAATTAAAACAAAGGGCGCAAGCCAATCCCAAGAGGATAGTTTTGCCGGAGAGCTCTGATGATAGAGTTCTGCACGCTGTTTCTTCTGTGCTAGAAGCAGGCATAGCAAAAGTTATTTTATTGGGCGAAAAAGAAATTATTCTATCAAGGGTGAGAGAATTAAAACTTAAAAATTTTGAAAAAGCGCAAATAATTAATCATATAAAAGATAATCATTTTGAAGCACTGGTCACTTCTTACTATAATTCAAGAAAACATAAGGGAATAACCAAGGAGCAGGCTGAAGAGGAATTACAAAAACCTCTCTATTTTGCCGCTTTGATGGTAAGGGAGGGCTTGGCGGATGGTTTTGTGGCCGGAGCAAGCATTACCTCAAGAGAAGTTGCTAGAGCTGCTATCTGTGGCGTGGGTATAGATAAGAGCATTCAAACTGTTTCCAGTTGTTTTCTTATGATTGTTCCGAATTGCAGTCTTGGTCAAAAAGGCATTTTTGCGTTCGCTGATTGCGGCATAATACCAAATCCGTCTGCAAAGCAACTTGCTAACATAGCCATTTCTACCGCCCATCTTTTTAAGCGACTTGTAGGCGCTGAGCCAAAGGTAGCTATGTTGAGCTATTCAAGTTATGGTAGTGGTTCGGGAGAAACTGTTGAAAAAATGAAAGGGGCCACGAGTTTAGTTGGGCAGATATCTCCCGGTTTAATTATTGATGGAGAATTACAGGCTGATGCAGCCATTGTTCCTCATGTTGCCCGCATAAAAGTTCCGAATTCTAAACTCCTCGGAGATGCCAATACTTTGATTTTTCCAAGCTTAGCCGCTGGAAATATTTCTTATAAACTCGTTCAGCGTTTAGCATGTGCCAGGGCCATCGGACCTATTTTGCAAGGTTTGACTAAACCTTGCAGTGATTTATCCAGGGGTTGCAGCGTAGAGGATATAGTTGATGCCATTGTCGTTAATGTGGTTAGATCTCAGGGGTATTCATAATATAAGAGAAGTTTTAAAAACTAAATAGATGTTTTGAAAGGAAAAAAGAAATGGCACATCCAAAAAGAAGACATTCAAAAGCGAGAAAAAATAAACGCAGGACGCACAAGCATTTATCAGCACCGGAATTAAATAAGTGTCCTCATTGCGGTGCGCCTAAAATTGCACACAGAATTTGCTTATCTTGCGGTTATTATAATGGAAAGAAAATATTAGATATAAAGAAGAAGAAAAAGGAAAAGAAAGAACAGAAGCAGAAATAAGTGAAACCACGACTTACTGAACGGGAGTGAATGTAAGTCGTTTAGTTGAACTTATCCGCCTGAGGCGGATTTAATTCACACAGTAACTTATGTTCATTTCATTCCATAAGTTACGTGTTCATTAAAAAGGTCATAACTATGCGAATAGCGCTTGATGCAATGGGAGGAGATAATGCTCCCATGGAGACAGTTAGAGGGGGCGTGGAGGCAGCTGAAAAATTAGGGTTTGAGATATTTCTTGTAGGCGAGAAATATTCACTGGAAAGAGAACTTGATAAATACAAACCCTTCCCCGGCAGTGTCAGGATTGTTCAGGCAACAGAAAAAATTGGCATGGATGAACCTGCTGCCAGTAGTGTTCGTAAGAAAAAAGATTCATCTATAAATGTCTGCGTTAATCTGGTTAAGGAAAAAAAGGTTGATGCCATTGTAACAGCCGGAAATACAGGGGCTGCGGTTTGCGCAGCTACACTTCGACTAAGGACCCTTGAGGGTATCGAAAGGCCAGGAATAAGTATTGTTATTCCTACTTTAACAGGAGTGTCATTTTTAATAGATGTTGGGGCTAATATTACTCCCAAGCCGGAGCATCTATTGCATTATGCTATTATGGGCGATGTTTATATGCGATACGTTTTAAACAAAAAAGAGGTAAAAATTGGTTTGTTAAATGTTGGAGAAGAAGAAATAAAGGGCACTGCGCTCATCAAAGAGAGTCATCGTCTTTTGGATTCAAGCCCTCTTAATTTTATTGGAAATATTGAAGGCAGGGATATATTTACGGGAAAGTGTGATGTGATTGTTTGTGATGGTTTTTCGGGCAATATCATTCTCAAGGTTTCTGAAAGTATAGCTGATACACTTGGTACTTTATTCAAACGGGAGATTAATAAGGGATTATTGACCAAGGTTGGCGGTTTTTTAAGCATGACCGCCCTACATAATCTTAAGAAAAAAATCGACTATACTGAAATCGGAGGAGCTCCTCTCCTGGGAATTGATGGTGTTTGTATAGTATGCCATGGCCGCTCAACGGCCAAAGCTATTAGGAATGCTATTGGAGTTGCTGGGGAATTTTCTGCGCATCAAGTAAACAAACATATTACTAATCAGCTTAAAAATTTGGTATCCTAAATATGAAAAAAACAGGAACAGAAACGAGGCAGAAACTTTCTGTAGGTATTGTCGGGCTCGGGGCATATTTACCTAAGAAAATATTGACCAATTTTGACCTTGAGAAAATGGTTGATACAACTGATGAATGGATTACAACGCGAACCGGAATAAAAGAGCGCAGGATATCAAGAAAAAATGAACCTACCAGTGAATTGGCTACTAAAGCCGCCAGAGAAGCACTAAAAGAAGCGAAACTTTCCGGCAAAAATATTGAATTAATTATAGTGGCGACTGTAACTTCTGATATGTCTTTTCCGTCTACGGCTTGTTTGATTCAAAGAAATCTCGGAGCCCTAAATGCCGCTTGTTTTGATATTGCTGCCGCTTGTGCCGGTTATATTTATGCCATTACCTGCGCCCAGCAATTTATCGCTGCCGGAATTTACAAAAACGCTCTGGTTGTTGGCGCTGAGGAACTTTCTACCATTACAGATTGGACAGATAGAAATACCTGTGTTCTCTTTGGAGATGGCGCCGGGGCATGTATTATGAAGAAAGTGCCCAAAGATAGAGGAATAATATCGACTTATCTTGGTGCGGACGGAAGAGAATGTAATTTATTGATTTTGCCGGGCGGAGGCTCGGCAATGCCGCCCAGCCATAAAACTATAGATGAAAAACAACATTTTATACACATGAGGGGAAATGAGCTTTTTAAAACAGCAGTTAAAAAAATGGCTGGTGCGGCCGCTAAAGCCCTTAAGCAAATTGGAATGAATCCTGATGATGTTGATTGTCTTGTGCCGCATCAGGCCAATGTACGCATTATTAGGGCTGCAGCTCGTCGGCTGGGAATACCTGAAGAAAAGGTTTATTTAAATATTGATAGATACGGTAATATGTCAAGCGCCTCTTCGGCCGTGGCTCTTTATGATGCTTACAAAGAAGGTAAGATAAAAAGAGGTTCGATAGTTGTTATGACAGCTTTTGGAGGAGGCCTTACCTGGGGCGCCTGTGTTATAAAATGGTAAACCCCGTTAGAAATAAGACGCCAGAAGCGTATGACCTGCCAACGGCGGGGATTTCTAACGGGGTAAAAGTCGCCTTTCTTTTTCCAGGTCAGGGTGCTCAATATGTAGGCATGGGACAGGATATTTATCATAATTATAAAACTGCCCGCCGGATTTTCGAAGAAGCGCAAGCCTCGTTAGATTTTGATTTAATTAAAGTTTGTTTCAAAGGCCCACTGGAGAAACTATCCAGGACCGATATTAGCCAGCCTGCTATTCTAACTACCAGTATTGCTCTCCTGAGAGTTTTTCAAAAATTAAAACCACATATTAGTCCTCGGGCCCTGGCCGGTTTAAGTTTGGGAGAATATTCGGCTTTGGTTGCCTCAGGCTCACTTGATTTTAAAGAGGCCGTTAAGCTGGTCAGAAAAAGAGGTCAATTTATGGAAGAAGCTTCTTCGAAGCATCCTGGTAAAATGCTGTCTATAATTGGACTGGCACAGGAAAAAATAGAGGAAATTTGTGAGATTTCCAAAACCGAAATAGCCAATTTAAATTGTCCGGGTCAAATTGTTATTTCCGGTAGAGAAAAAAATATAGATTTAGCAGCTAAATTAGCCGAGGAAAAAAAAGCCAAAATGACTGTCATTTTAGATGTCAGCGGCGCTTTTCATAGCTCTTTTATGAAAGAGGCCGCCT